>JBBQAD010000230.1:0-6114 GCA_038315885.1 Fibrobacteria bacterium
AATCTAGCTGGTAAATTACAATAGCTATGTAGACAAAGGTCGGGCTGTGCTCAGTGTGCAATGATCACAATGCTATACGAACTACCGCGCGATCAACAGTTTTTGGGAGAACTGAACATGGTCTGCTTCTCCCTTAAGCAGAAAGTTCCCCTGCGGAAGGCCCTGTAGGGGCACGGTAAGTTGATTATCGCGGGTATCAGCATGCCTGACCCCCACGCCTTTGGAGTCGTAGATGGTGACGGCAAGATCAGCCCTTCGGTCGATACTGATTCGGAAATACTTTCCATCCTGGGTCATGGCTAGGATGCGAGGGGGAGCGACTTTCGAGGCGATCACTCCCGCGACACCCACACCCATACAAGTTACGGAGCCGTCGTTAGCGGTGACGAAAACTTCTCCATCAGCAACGGCAATGCCGTGCCAGACTGGTTCGGCGGGAAGGCTTTGATCATGCCGTCCAAAGGATCCCAGCTTTCGACGGTAGGAGTCCCGGTTGAGTCCAGAGGAATTTGGATAAACACGTTTTGGTGGTTAAGTGTGATATGTTTGTCGGTCAGACAGGCTAATGTGGAATTCCAAGTCTTGCGTCTCCAGCCATACGACACCCCCATCCCGCGGGCGGTCTCGAGGTTGATATAGCTGAACTTGCCCTTCCAATGCCGGCCAATCTCCCAGCTCACGGGGTCCCATCGACTCTTTGTTAGCTCTCTGAACTCTGCCCAGTAATGATCCGGCGGATTGTGCACATCGAGTCGGTGGCTCACCGCGTCAGCCCTGTTCAGTTCCGGGTGTATCGCTATCTGGTCCATCACGAGAAGTTTACCGTCGAACATGATCGGTGCCAGCACGGAATTCAATGGATTGCCCTGGCGAACTCCGCCTCTCTGTGTTTTCGCCTGAGTGATTTCATCGGAGAAGATTACCTGCCCCGTGTAGGGGTCGAGTTTCTAGACTCGGTATCCACCGTCGGTTTCACTGAAGCGCCCCGCGACGACATACACGTAGCCTTTGTAAATCATTGCCGATCCGGAATGTGGCCACGGTGATTCGATCTGTCCGTAGGCCACCATCTTGCGCAGGCTCACGCCGGCAAAGAATCTCCAGATCAGTTTCCCGGAGGTCGCATTTAAACAGTACAGCCAACCATCGGCGGAACCAAATACGCAGAGACCACCGTAGATGGTGGGTGGCCCGTCCACGCGCGCGCCGGCCGCAAAACGCCACAACTCGGCCCCGTTGCCTGCGTCGAGGGCGACCACCTCATGGGTATGAGTCACCGAGACGTACACTCGCCCGTGTGAGACAGTGGGTGGGGTCAGAATGCCCGAGTATTCCTTGCTGGTGATGAAGTCTTCCCAAGATGAACTTCCGTTGCTGCCCTTAGTAATCTTGACCGACCACTTCATTTTGAGACCGGACTTCACATCTGTGGGCGTACTGCTTCCCCTTGTCAACCGTAGACCCAGGCTTCGCGGATCTGGGTTACCAGGCCTACCATGCTATTCTCCGCGACATTCCCACTCGGCGAGACCGTCGCGGCAATATCACCGCGCTGCCCACTGTGGTTGATAATGGTTCTGTAGGGGTCGTTACTGTGTAACGCCCATCCTGCGCGGCATTCTGCCCTTGGTGCCCCTGGGAAAGGCTCTCGATACACTCAACAATCTCGGTATTGTTCTGTGGTTCGAGCCAAGAAAAAATATTGTAATTCGCAAAAATTCTAGAGCGAAGGTGCTCAAGTATTTTTTTGTATAGAACCTCGATGTACCATATAAGGTTGAGAAAATAACCTTCCTTTTTGATCGCGGGGAATTTTGCGGTCACCTAGAATAAAGTGAAAAGCCTCATACTCATGATCTGTTAATATTGCGGTTATTCCGTATTTTATTTTCTGAATAAGAAGATTAGCTACAGAAAAAGCCGCTATTGCTAGGATTTTTTTATGAGAAGGTTCGGCATCGAAATGGGGGAGCTCTCTATATAAATCGAGGGGGTTTGGATGTATCTGATGTAATTGATGTTCTTGACCATGTCGATCGAAAAATGTGCATACTTGTTCCAAGTTAGCTGCGGCCAGAGTAGACTGTAATACAGTGAGATCTCCATAGGCCTTTTTTAAGGAGGGGGTGGTGTGCAGAGTTTTTAATGTATCCTCTTTCCAATTTTGTCGGGCAGATTTAGAGTGTAACTGAAATAAGGGGTTTAGGCTAATATGAATGTTTCCAGGTGCATTTTGGTTCGCTTGGCTAAGGTTCTTGAAAATTTGAGCATGGTTAAGAGAAGAACTATGCCACCAAAAGGGACATAGAATTTGTTGATGATCTACCGATTGTAAACTTTCAAGGCCTAATTGATAAATAGGGATCATGTTATCGGTAGCACCACAAAAAAAACGTTGATGTTGTTTAGCAAGTGTATATTCTTCACCTTGGTGCCAGTAATCAAACCAAACGAGGGGATGTTTGCGATCAAGTAATTGGTTCATTGCTCGGATTGTTTCGGAAAATTCTAATGGCGTATCTACAAGTAAGCTTCCTAAATAACGAGAACCCAGTTTATCGATAAATGGATTCAGTTCTTGTAAATCTGTTGGAAACACCCCTCGCAAACGAGTTTTTTCACTTAAAAAAATTGGGATAATTTGTACACCGTGAGCACAGGCTGCCTGTTCAAAAGAATCCATAAATTTTCGCATACGGCCACCTTGTCGGGCTAAGATCCAGGTGGGTTCATCTTTAATAATGAGGGCAATAATCCGTGGAGAGGTGATTACAGAAGCAAATGAGTTAACCATTTGCTTTCCAGTAATCCATTTGTTACCCTGACGATAGATACGCCCTTGTTGACTGAGTATTTGTAATGCTTTATTGAGCGTTCGCGTTGACACTTTATTTGTTTTCGCGAGATAACCTAGTTTAGGAAGTTCACTCCCGTGTCGAAAAATACCTCGTTGGAGTTGTGTGATCGGATTGGAGAATATTCTGTTTTAATTGTTGAACAATTTGCGTGATCCGGGGTGATTGAGCGCGAATTGAAAGCCTCCCCTATTTTTAACTTTAAATTTACCATAATTATTGAGCAAATTCGACAAATTATTTATTAACACTCCGTTTGATTTCACCCCATATTCAACTTCCAAGGGGACTTTGGACTTTGAAGTAGGCAGTGATAATACTCGAAATTCTGATTTAAAATTGACGAAGGAGTTACAAATGGTGTTTCAGAAGAATTGGATAATCATGAGTGTATTTACCATTTTAGCAAAGGATTGTTCAAAAAAAGACGAACTATGGTGGGATAGGGATGAAGGATCTGCTGATGGGCAAGCTTGTGGATGCCCGTGTACCTCTACTAACAAACACATGGGTTTACGAGGCAAAGTTGTTAAGGGGGGCCCGAATTACAGTGGGAAAATTATCAAAACAACTGAAGTAAGCCATATAGGGAGTGTAACTGAACGGAGTTCTATCCAATTTTCGCAAGGACGGGTAAGTTGGTCTTCAGAGGACCTGGTTTTAACAGGATTTATTCCCGGTACACAGTTTACAGTGTTTCAATTAAATGGAGAGATAGCCTATCAAGGAGTGGTGAGAATTGCTGAAATGAGAGTGGCATTAAAAAGAATTACCATCTATGTCTTTCGCATTAAGAAAGGAGGAATAACAAATACGAAACGAATTTTATCTCGATTTTAATAATTGTCAGAGTAACAGTGGAGTGAATATATAGATGGATATCTTAAAGTTTAAAAAAGGTCAAAAAAAGGTTGAAGGTGAAGAAATAGGTGAAGGAACAATAGGTTATATCGGATTGGGACAAATGGGAAATGTGATGGCTCATAATTTGTTAAAAATAGGGTTTAAAGTGAAGGGGTTTGATATTAACCCCAAAGCTGGGGATGAGCTGGTTAAAGTAGGTGGTGAAAAAGCAAATTCTATTGAGGAAATACTGGACACTTGTGATACAGTGGTAACCGTGCTCGTTAGCGAAGCCTGCATTAAAACAGCAACAACTCAAAAATCGAATTTTAGATATGGCGGCTTTGGAGGTGATTACCTCTGGGCTTCGGGATGGGTTAAATTTAGACACAGTGGATCGAATTCTTGGAGCAGGGGTGGATAAATCCACGACGCCCTATACATGGCAAATCGAAGCGATAAGAAGCGGCAATACCGATAAACTTGGTCATATGTTTACAGAAGTCAAATACTATATCATGGAAGCTCATCAGCAGGGTATTAGGATGCCCATGTTAGAAGGCCTATTTGATCATGCGCAATTTGGAAATCGGGTTATTGTCGATGGACAAAGTCGGGTCGGTCCAAATCTTTTTTCGGAATATATGCGTAAAAGGGATTAAGTGCTTAAAACAGACACTCCAGGCATTTCGCCTCTGGGGTCATGGGACGCAACAGGAGATCTGTTTCGGGAAGAATAACAGTTGGTATTATAGTGTTATTGTTCTGTTCTCGTGCTGATTCCACCAGCATTTCTTTTCCGTCCACGGGTATCAAACAACTCACTTGGCCAAAAGTTAAGCTGTCCTCTATCTACGGAGTAATTGTGGCGGAGTGTAACTGTGCCTTGAGTGGAACGCTCAAGCGTGTGGCTCCCGGGCGGCAAGCTGGCAATTTTCACGAAGCCATCAACAATCTCGCCTGTGCGGCTTTTGCCGTTAACGAGTACATCAGTTCCACTGCGTGAAAGTGTCGGGACGTAGGCGTCGCAGGTGGTTCCCGCAGGAACGCTGATTGTCATTTGGATTGCCTTACCCGGATCGCTGACAATGCTTACTTCGATACTGCCTGCAACCGTTGGGAGTCTGTAGGCAGCTTTCTTCAGAGAACCGGTTTTTGGCATGACCAGGAATTTCTTGTAGCCCGGCTCTACGGGCCGGATGCCCATCAGTTTACGAGGGATGATGTTACCCGGCGCAGTGCCCCAGGCATGGTTCCAATCAAGATCAGTAAAATTCGGATTGGGCTTAAGGCTCGGATCCCAGTATTCTAAGGTAGTGGTCGCCCCAATTGTATACATCATGTGTCCCCAGCTGTTTCCATCCCTGGCACTCATGAGTGACAGTGCGTAGTCATCACCACCCAGTTCGTAGAGTCCATCAAGAAGAAATTGGGCACCGTAGACATTACACTTCATGCCAAAGGGACGTATGAAGTCCAGAACTCTCTTTTTACGTGAGGGAGGCACCAACCCAAACGCTGCAAGGTAGAAATTGGTGTGCAGACTGAGATCTCGCGTTCTGGGGTTCGGGTCTTTGGGGTTCGGCTCGTTGTACCATATATCTTGGTATACTCCCTTCTCCTCAAAGTAGAGTCTTGTATTGATGTACTCAAAGGTCTTCTCAGACTTCTTCTGAAAATCCTGCGCATCGGCATTTTTACCCAGGGCCTCGGCAATCTGTGAAAACACCTTCGTAGTGATATAACTATAGGCTAAAGCGACCGTATAGCTACTCTTGGCGGTATTGAAGTTTGAGGGATAGTCGACCAGCGCTCCGCCACACTCCCAATTGCGGTCACCACAGTACCTTACTCGGCCTTTGAGCGTATCGTAGTGGGACTGCATGAACGAAGAGTTACCTGTCTCCATGTAAACAAACCATGCTAGAAGAATCATCTGCAGCTTGTATTCTGGCGGCCAGGTGGGGTTTTTCATCAAGTATTCCATGGTGCGATGGGCAATCTCCGGGTCAGCCGCCAAGCCGTAGTGACTCATCAGATTGATATAAGTGTCTCCTTCGTAGGGCGTGTACTCCCGGACGCCATCGATGTAAAGGCCCTTGACCGAGGTCGCCTTAACTGTATGTTTACACAATTCGAAGACATCGTTGAGCACAGGGTTATCTGAAACAAAGGAAGACGCGTTGTCATCGAATGGAACGTGGTGTGCAGTGAGAACAATCGATGAGTTGTCGAGACCCACTACCAGTGGTGCTTTAACTTGAATCGCTCGTAACGGGAATATCTTGGTCCCTTCCATTTTTTTGACTTGATTGGCTTCAATGTAGTGGACGAATCGCTGCGTCCTGGCACCGACTGCATCCATGATGACTTTTCCATCGCGCAGACATTCCGAAGTAGTGACCTCCACTCCTTC
>JBBQAD010000416.1:0-3666 GCA_038315885.1 Fibrobacteria bacterium
CTGGGATCCGATGTGACTCCGGATCCCATGCCCATGGAAAAGATGCCCGCGGGGGAGATGTTCGATAAAATGTTCCTTCATATGATGATTGATCACCATCAAGGCGCGATCGATCAAAGCATATTGGCCTTGGATGCAGGCGTGGTCCATCCCCTGGATAGTTTGGCCAAAAATGCCATTGAGGCCCAAAAGATGGAACAGAAGATGATGCAGGATTCCTTGAAAGCTTGGTACAACGAAGAACATAACATTGGCGATGGCCCCCACATGTAAGGACCGCTTAATTATCGGTGTTCCATATTTTCCCAATGCGATTACGCCTCCATCTCGGACTATGAATTGTACTGAGTCGTTCTATGCTTTCCGATTTTCCAGCCTCGGGTTCGGAAAGGGTTTCAGTTTTTCACGGGCTCGGAAGTTTTAGATGAGGGCCTTTAATGGTATGTGCAGACGGGAGGCAGTGTGGCGGATAGTTGCTTCGGTCGAGCCAATGGATCAGGACTTGAGGGTCTAAAGGCGAAGTTTGCGCCTAATGTTCAGTGTCCAGACTCCGTAGAAATTCGACAACTTCCGAGCGTTGGGTGGTATCGGAAAAATAGAATGGATGGGGTGAACTCTGCCCCCGAGCCGGATCCAATAAGTTGTCTAGTGTCGGTAGATAAACACAACAGTTAGGGATAAACCCTAAGGGCTGACGTTATGGAGCAGGAAAAAAGGGGTAGGCTCAAAAAATGAGCCTCTAGTGTAGCGGGAATTGCAGTATCAATTTCACTTCATAATTACTTGAGTTCTTCAGCCAGATTGCCAAGATACTGTGTCCACGCCCCCGTGCAAGCTGCGTAACACTCAATTTTGGGAACCAAGCCTTGATGCGTGAAACGGATTTGTATTTTGTTGTCCTGCTTGAAGATTTCAAAGCAAATTTTGGAGCCGGTCCATTCACCCGTATCTTCGATGAAGCTAAGCTTGCTATCAGTGACTAACCAGACCATTTTCTGGTTGGGAATGAGCTCCACCAATTTTTGTTTGGAGTAGTGCACTCCATCACCTGCTTTGAATGTAAACTCTTCGTTGAGTTCATTTGTGTTTCCTGTTATAGATTCGGAAAATAGTCCCGACCACCAACTACGAACATCAAGCAGTGTATCAAAAATGATTTCTGGCTGTTTCGAAGAATAAAATGTAAACGTGTAATCTTTAATAGTTGATTTATTCATTGTATTCATTGTTTACTTTCTCGGTAGATTCCATTTCTCAATTAATTCTTCGTTAAGTCCGCCCTCCTTGGGGTTGGGATTACCTTTTCCAGTTGTGATCAAATTCTTTAAGTTGCCCTGGATATAACTGGTCCAGGCGTCTTGACAAATTTTGTAACATTCATACTCAGGTGTGAGACCCTCCTGGATAAAATGCAATTCGGTCTGATTGTCCTTTTCAGAAAGGTTAAACACAATTTTGTTTCCTTTCCATTCGCTTTTATCTTTCGTGAAATTGAAATGATTCTCTAAAACGAGCCAAACCACTTTTCTAGAGGGTACAAACTCAATGATTTTCAGTTTGCAGATATGCACATCTTTGTAGTAGTAAAGAAATTCTGTAATGAGTCCAATAGTCTTGCCCTCCACGCTTTCTGACCACCAGCCTCGAACATCGTTGATGGAATCGAAAACGGCTTTAGGTGCTTTTCTATTAGCCCCATCGGGATTACTTGATGGTAAGAGTTGTTCTACCCATTGGTCGGCTGCTCAAAATTTCAGGGTGATGTTTCCAAAAGTGAATTTACAACCTGATAGATTGATAACCGATGAGAATGGTATCTATACCAATGGCGGTGCCTATTCCTTTTTGAATCTATTGATATACTTAATTGAGAAATACTTCGACAGACAAACGGCCATTTACTGCTCCAAGGTTTTTCAGATTGAGATGGATCGAAATTCTCAGTCTGCATTTGCAATTTTTACCGGACAGAAATTGCATGCAGATGAGGTGGTTAAAAAAGCCCAAACTTATATCGAAAGTAATCTGCGCGAAAAAATTTCGATGGAAGAGTTGTCTACAAAATTTGCGATAGGCCGAAGAAACTTTGACAGGCGCTTTATTAAGGCCACTTGTAACACTCCCGTAGAATATATGCAACGAGCAAAAATGGAATGGGCAAAAAAAGCCTTTGAAGGCAGCCGCAAAACCATTAGTGAAGTGATGTATGAAGTGGGCTATTCAGATTTAAAAGCATTTCGGGATGTGTTTAAAAATATCACCGGTATGTCGCCGATTGATTACAAAAGCAGATACAACAAAGAAGCCTTGGTTTGACAAATAGGCTTTGAGTTTAGCGACAGTCAGCTTCAATGTCTTGTTAGGCGATTCCTGTCTCGGCGCTCTGCTATTAAGGAACAAACCACCCCGCCTGCCAGGATTCCCAGCACCACCGCCAGCAGGTAAAGGTTGAAGTTCTTCCCGAGCGCAAGCTTCAGCCATTCGGCAATCAGCATCTTGACGCCCACGACTAGCAGGATGAGAGCGAGCGAGACTTTGAGGTAGCGAAACTTCTCCATCGTTCCGGCCCGCGCGAAATAAAGCGACCGGAGGCCGAGGATAGCAAACACGTTGCTGGTGAAGACCAGGAATGGGTCGCCTGTGATGGAGAAGATGGCCGGGATCGAGTCCACCGCGAAGATCACATCTGTCGTTTCGACCATGACAAGGGCCAGCGCCAACGGTGTCAGGAGCAGCGTCCCCGGCTTGGCCTTATTCACAATCTCATCCGGTATCACAGGGGCACCGGGGACCTCGCTCTCGTACGATGCGGGTGCGCCGGCACGAACCATGAAGTGCTCGCCATGAAATCTGGCGGTCACAGGAAAGAAGCGGCGGGTCAACCGGACCACGACGTTTTGGTTAGGATGGGAGTCCTCGGTCTTCATGAACAGCATTTTGATCGCCGTAACGATCAGGAAGCCTGCGAAGAGGTACAAGATCCAGTGAAACTCAGCAATCAGTTTCTCCCCGAGAGCGATCATTACGCCGCGCAAGAGCAGGGCGCCCAGAATGCCCCAGAACAGCACGCGGTGCTGGTAGAGTGCTGGCACAGCGAAGAAGCTGAAGATCATGGAGATAACGAAAATGTTGTCCACACTGAGCGATTTCTCCACGACGTAGCCGGTCAGGTACTTTTCCATTGCCGTTTTACCGTCGTTAACCAGTCCATCGACGGCGTCCGCCACGGTGCCAATTCCGAACCACTTACCCTCGTAGGCGAAGTACACAAACACCGAAAAGGCCAAGCCCATGGTAATCCATACGGCGGACCAGCCAAGAGCCTCCTTGACGCTGACAACGTGCGCTTTGCGGTGAAAGACGCCCAGGTCAAGGGCCAGCATCACCAGAACAAAAGCAATAAATATTATCCAAATCAAGATCATGCGAAGTCACTCCTCGTGGGTTTGCGCTGCCTAACGAATCAAGGCAGTTTTTGAAAAACGCCCATGGATCAGGAGGTTTGAAAGGTCATCCATTTTCAGAAACAAACCGATAATTGATTTCCATTTTCATCTTGCCTCGAAACATCAATTCCCATTTGGATTCCTTACTTTCTAGTCACCCAAAGAATACCTTAAAATCCTTGGCCCAAAGGGTGGCTTTTACTATTTGGGCGATTGCTCC
>JBBQAD010000493.1:0-2287 GCA_038315885.1 Fibrobacteria bacterium
CCTTAATTGCATCCGATGTACCCGGTAACAGTTCCTGGCTGCACAAGGAACAGAACGCATTGTTCTTTCCAGCCAGCAACGCGCAAGCTTTGGCAAACTGTATTGAGAGATTAATCGAGAATCCTGCAATGGCTGATGTAATGGGAAAACGGAATCGGGAGAAGGTTGAGGCTGAATTCGACAATCAGAAATTTTTGGAAACTTATGCGAGTTTCTATACTGGCTTGATACTTAAAAATAAAAGAACATAAATATCAGCAGGCCTTACAGAATATCTGTTACACTTGAAAAAATAGGTTCCAATTTATCTGATACGGCATCCCAGGTTCTAGTGTTCCCCGCTTTTGCAATTGTTTGATTATCCCAATTCTTAGATAAGGCCTCAAGTAGGGCTGTTTCGAGATGCTCTACTGACCTTGATGCTAACAGAATTCCCAGGGATGAAGAATCCACAATTTCAGGTATGGCACCTACTGCGCTGCTAACTACGGGAAGTCCGCAGGCTTGCGCCTCACAGATAACATTGGGCCAGCCCTCGCGAATGCTCATCAAGGCAAAGCAATCGGCTGCCGCATACCACGCAGGCAATTTCTTTTGTTCTATTGGCCCTGTTAGCAATACACAGTCTGCTATTTTCAATGACTTTGCCAAGGTCAATAATTTTTCACGCTCGGGTCCCTCGCCCACCAGAACAAGCAGCAAATTTTGATCATGCAATTGTATCAGTCTAGCTGCCGCTTCAATGAGTAAGTGTTGACCTTTGCTTTCAATTAAATGACCCACTGAAAGAATTATTTTTTGATTTAAGTCGAGTTGAAGCTGGCGTCTAGAATCTTCGCGCGAAAGAAATCGAAACTGAGTGGGATCAATTCCATTACCAATCACAGAAATTTTTTTATCCTCGGCACCGCATTCTTTGGCAATAGAAGCAAGAGCCTCGCTGACACATATGATTTTTTTGGCTGCTTGCAAAGCATTTTTGATCATTGGAACAATGTCAGAAAATTCGCTAAAGCAATTTAAATCTGTACCGCGTGCCGATAAAATGAAGGGTATCTCTAAATGCTTCGCCCCTGAAAACGCGGCTGAACCATCTGGATAGACATAATGGGCATCGATAACATCTATTGGTTTCTTCTTATGAATTTTTTTTAACAGCGCCAGGCTTCCCCAAGCCATGGACTTCCCATACCAGCGCATTCCAAATCCAGGTGTAACAATATAGCGCGGATGATAGATTGTGTAATTCTCCCATTGTTCTACATAGGGTACTTGAGCATAATTATCATATTGGGCTTTAAATTTGAAGGGCAATTTGGGAAACCAGGGCACCGGAGCGACAACAGTCCATTGATGGCCATATTTTTTCACAAAATGATACATCCTATTGCGGATAAACGTTCCATGCACAGGCTGGCGTTCACTGGGAAAAAGGGTCGTAAAGGTTAAAATGTGCACAAGGTTATCCTTAGGGTAGGATAAAATACTTAACGTGGCTTAAGAAAACTCGAAAATTAATGTGGCTTAATATTGAGGGCAATCGCATGCCAACAATAATTGACTTAAAGTTTCGGCTCTAGAACAATTTGTTATGAACCCGAAAAAATAGGAAAACAGCTTGGAAATAAAATCAAAATTCAGAGTTACAATTATTTCCCGAAGAATTTCCCCGCGGAACACTCGCCAAACCCGAAGTCTTTTCGCTCCAGGCGCCCGCTTTGGCTGAACTAACCCACTGCGGGTGATGATTTTTACCCGATTTATCCTCAATGTCATTGGGACTAGGATTCATATTGAGATACCAAATTTTATCTTGACCCATTTTGCTGCTCAATGGGTTATTTATTTCTTTTATCAAATCGGGTAAACTCAAGTATGATGTATACAGTTGTATTCCCCTTAAAATACCGCTCAGGCGTTCATTTCCTAGTGACCAAGGGGCATCTCCAAAGGTGAGGGCTGAACTGGATGAGGCTGAATTTCCATAACTACGAGATAATGAGCTGCGAATCACTTTTGTAGTATCGGGAAGATTCCAATAAAATTCATGAACCTTATTTTTGCCGTCATCCACTACTCGGAAGGCCTGAATGTGCCATTCATCATAATTGACGCTGGTATTATGATTGTTCACATCCTTTACAAAATCTTGACCGTCGATGGAAAGTTCCCATTTATGACTACGACTGCTTTGTTTTGGTTCTCCATCGGCACGGAGTTCTATCGCTGCGTGACCTCCGGGTTTTTCCATCATGCGGGGTGGGAAGTCTGGCGCACCGTGCCGACT
>JBBQAD010000473.1:0-2833 GCA_038315885.1 Fibrobacteria bacterium
TCTTAATTGAAAGTGAATTAACGGAGGGAAATTCGAAAACAGCGGCTATACTCAATGACGGAAAATTATTTGCCAGAAATGTTAGCTCGAGTGGTTATCAATTCACAATTCAAGAATCTAAAGGAAAAATGCGATCTATTCCTAGCCCAATTGTAGAAGATGTTTCTCATTCCATTTACACGCAATTTCCTAATTCTCCTCAATCATCTCTCAACCTTACCATAAAAGACCCCCCAACTATTGCTTGGGAGAAAGATTTTTCGAAGTGGGCTAATCCAATGAATTATGGCGCTAAGGGAGATGGACAAAGCAATGACCGAGAGGCAATTCAGAAAGCAATCGACGACCCCACAAAAACAGTGTTGTATTTACCCTTTAAAAAGTCATGGAAAATCAAGGGTGATGTAATGATTCGGGGCAACATCAACAGGGTTATCGGTTGTGAAGGCAAGATTGCTCCAAACAGTGATAGTGGGCGATTTGTTTTTACCGAAGGCACAGCGCCGGCAGTTGTATTTGAACGAATTGATGCGCAGTATTCCAATGTATCCCTTGTACATGCTTCCACTAGAACTCTCGTGATGAGCAGTTGTTCCCATTTCAAATTTATTAGCGAAGGGACAGGCGATTTGTTTATGGAAGATGTGCCGACCAACCCGCAGTTTTTAAAACCCGGTCAACGCATTTGGGCAAGACAACTCAACCCAGAATCTGGTGAAATAGTAAACGTTGTCAATAACGGAGCCTATCTCTGGATCTTGGGTTTGAAAACAGAACATGTGCAAACAAAAATATTAACAAAAAACAAGGGATTTACTGAAGTACTGGGTGGATACATTTATGCTACGAAAACCTATGAGAAAATAAATCTCTTTGAAATTGAAAATTCTTCGGCATCTTTTGCTGGGATAAGTGAGAAACTGATTAATGTATACACTACATTTCCCGTCTTTGTGAAAGAAACTCGAGGGGAAGTCATTAAAGAATTGAAAGCAGAGGAGGTGTCTTCTCTTTATATGGGCTTGTACTCGGGCTACACTGAACGCGCACCTACCCTTGTAATACAAAATAATACTCCTTCCTATAGACCAAAATCAGATAAATTAGGAGTAAATTCGGGGAATAAAATTGTTTGGCGAGCTGAGGGTACAGAAATCAACGGAGATGCAACAGGTAGGCACATTAAGGAAGGTAAACAGCGATAGTAGATGCATTACCTTCTAAAAGGTGGCATCGAATCTGCAGAAGTGGTAGAACAAGTAATAGAAAAATGATTACAACAAAATGCGAAGGGTTTTCTGTCATCTTCTCCTGGCAAAGGATTGAATGACTTGGGGAATACGGAAAGTTCAATATCAGAGCTTGCTGCTTCCGACACAGATACCATCCCAGAAATATTGGATTCCGTATCAGTTCCACCCCCTCTATTCACTAAGCATCCATTGAAAGTATTCGATAGAAATACAAGCGAAAATATGAAGATTAGTTTATATGAGATTCTATTTTGCATGAGATGCATTCCATTCGCCGACGGGAAATAATTGAATATTGAGTTGAACAACCAAATCGGTTTCAGGGGATTGGGCGGCCTTCGTTAAAATTTCTCTGCGTAATTTTCGAAGTTTATTTTGAATTTCATCCAGCAATTTAACAGGAATTCCAATTGTTGTTGAGGAGAACTGTTTTTTTTCACTATGGGGTTTCAATGAAACTGGATCCCTATTTGAACTTTCGCCTAGTGCCCTTCGAGCTAATTCCATCATTTCCAATTGGTAGGCTTGTAGAATTTGATGTCTACTTTTAGGATGAGTACTTAAGACTTTTTCACTGACTTTAAAGCGGCCCGCGCTTAGTTTTTTAATCATTCCCAGCTTTAACAGGAATTCCACTCCCCTTTTTACTTGCTCTACACTGATTGATGGTACCACTGCAGCCGCCAGCTTTGCATAATTCCCTTTAAAATGGGAACTACAAACCAATTCTCTTACAATCGGTAAATACCAAAAGAGAAAGTAATCCATATCACTTTCTGGAATTTCTTTTCCAGTCTGCGAAGTGAAGAGGTCCAGATCCTTGAAAAGGGCTTCTTTTGTTTCAGTAACTGGACTCTGATTAGCTGCAACTAGTAGCCGAAAAGCAGAAGCTTGATCTTCGTCAAAGCACAGAGCCCGAATGGTCTTTTCGACCCCGAGTTGACCTAGTTTCTTTTCGCCTTTCAAGACGTAACTGTAATAGGAGGAACTGTTGACTTTAGCCAAGCAAAGCAATTGGAAGACCTGTTTAGAACGGCCTTTGCCCATGAATCGGTGGTCGGTATCACCTCTTGGGGATTTTGGGATGGTAAACATTGGCGAGATGGGGGCGGCTGGTGGAAAAAGGATTGGACGCCTAAAAAGGCAGCTCTAATGTATGAATCGCTGGTCTTTAAGAAATGGTGGACAGATACAGTTGTAGTCATCCCCGCGTCGGGAGAAGCCAAAATCAGGGCTTTTTATGGAGACTATACCATTGGGCCAAAATATAAGGAGGATACTTACAGTTTTCCCATCGGAAGCAAAACAAAAACGATTACTGTGACCGGTACCGTTAAGCTAAAGCAGTCCATAGAAGAATCCAACCATGGTATTCAAAAGTCAGGAAGCAAGCTCTTTATGCCTGGTAAAAATGTAGGGAAGTCTTCAGAGTTCGAGGCAAGAACATACTATTCAATTTCTGGAAAATGGCTAAATGGAATCAATGTAAACACTCCATCTGTTTATCTACCCTAATACTTATCAGTGCTTAAAAACTCGCGTTTTGAGATGTCTGCAAAGTCACAAAATGCGTCTTATAG
>JBBQAD010000291.1:0-5214 GCA_038315885.1 Fibrobacteria bacterium
CGAAAATTATTGCAACGGGTGGATTGGCTGCCTTAATGAGCGAAAATGTTCATCCCTTTGACCTAATTGAGCCTGACCTAACCCTGATGGGATTAGAAAATCTGTTACAGTATCATAGAAAAGCGGGTTCGCAGTGAAACGAATTTTGGTGACGGGAGGAGCTGGTTTCTTAGGTTCTCATCTTTGCGAAAGACTCGTGAACGCCGGACACGATGTTATCTGCTTGGATAATTTTTTCACCGGATCTAAAAAAAATATTGAACACCTCTTGGACTTTCGAAATTTTGAATTGTTACGGCACGATGTCAGTATTCCCATTTTTTTAGAAGTCGATGAGATATACAATCTAGCTTGTCCAGCCTCTCCGGTTCACTATCAATACAATCCCGTGAAAACCATAAAAACCAGTGTAATGGGCGCCATCAATATGCTAGGGCTAGCCAAGCGGGTAAAGGCAAAAATTCTACAAGCCTCCACCAGCGAAGTCTATGGTGACCCACAGGTTCATCCGCAACCCGAAAGTTACTGGGGCCACGTAAACCCCATTGGCATTCGCTCCTGTTACGACGAGGGAAAGCGGGTAGCCGAAACCTTGTTCTTTGATTATAAGCGGCAGAACAATGTCGAAATACGCATCATGCGAATTTTTAATACCTATGGACCCCGTATGCATCCCAATGATGGACGGGTCGTTTCCAATTTTATTGTGCAAGCCTTGCAGAGTAAAAATTTAAGCCTCTATGGCCAGGGCAGTCAAACCCGTTCATTCTGTTACGTCGATGATCTAATTGAGGGAATGATACGCTTAATGAATCATGCGACTCTTTGCGGCCCCGTTAACATCGGAAACCCTTCTGAGTTTACCATTCTTCAATTGGCGGAACTTGTGCTGAAACTGACAGGGAGCAACAGCAAAATCGAGTTTTTAGATCTGCCCAGTGATGACCCTAAGCAGCGCAAGCCCGATATTTCCTTGGCCAGGAAAGAATTAAACTGGAACCCTACTATCGAATTAGAAGAAGGGGTGCTGAAAACAATTGAATACTTTAGACGAACTTTGAAAGCCCTTTAAAAAACTAGGCTCCTATTTTTTCAAAATCAAGTACCAGGGTTTCCAGGTTGCGTATATGCCATCAGAATTTGCATAGCGTGAGTCATACTCCTTGCAAAGATTCGCTAATAGCCGTCGTTGACCGATCAGTTCCGAATTACCCAACGAAGCTCCCAGATTCTTGATACTGCGTAAAAATTTCAGCGAGGTAGAAAAGTTTTCGATCCAGGATTCCGAGCTAGAATGAAGAACTTCAAAATGACTCTGCTTCGCGCAATCTAGCGCTTCTGTGAGAGAATGACCGACTTTTGGGTAAGTGCGGGATGGCAGCAGCGATTGTAACTCTGGAAAATTGGAATCTTCAAAGCCCGAAAGTACATAAGTGCCTTCAGATTCAAGCAACGCATAGACCGCTGTAAAGTGTTTCTTTAAATCAACAAACCACTGCACCACCGCGTTGCTGAACACTGTGGAAATTTGTTTAAAGCAGAGGTAGCGCGCTTCAGCGTCGCATTGCATCAAAACCTTTTTTTGAGCAGGGAAATTTCCAAGCAATTTGTTTTTACACTCTCTTAACATCAATATGGAAAAATCACTATGTATCCAAGCAACCTTGGGCCATTGACTATGAAGTAAGACGCTTAAATTTCCGGTGCCGCAGCCCAGTTCTAATCCAATCGCAAGCTCAGGGTTATTTACGAAACTCAAGCACTTACTCAATAATTGAGCCGCCATGTGTTGGTGAACCGAACTGTGGCCTTGATAAGTAGTAGCAGCTTTATCAAATTGCTGCTGGCGATACCTGGACATCTTAACGAATCAGATTTTCCTCGGATTGAAGAATATTCAACTCTTGAAAGGCTTTGATGAGCTGCTCGGGTTCGGTTAAAAAGGGAATGTGACCCGCTTGATAGCGAATCTTTTGCGGCCAAGAAGCCAACCAATTGGGGTTTTCTGAAACGATGCCATCTAAGGGAGAATGTAGCAGACAGGCTTTCAAATCGGGCTTCGCTTTGTAATTCGATTCACTGCTTAACAAATATTTTAAGCCATTTTGAAGCCGCTCAGAAGTGTAACTTTCACTTTGGCGCAGCCAGGCACTTCTCAAGCTGTTTTGATCCCAGGAGTTCCGTCGATACATATTTTCCCATTCCAATTTTGGAATATCCCGGACCATAAGGTTCCAGAAATTATCCAAGACCTCGTCCCTATTTTTATCTAGTGCCTGGATCATTTTCTCAACCGTAACACGGGGCCAATGCCCGCGCGGTCGACAAAAAGCAGGAAAAGGACTGACCAATACCATTGCAGCAGAACAATTGAAGCGTTCTGATTCCAGGCTGCGTAAAAGCCAATGGGCTCCCATTGACCATGCGACAATGCAGGATTCTGAATCCATGCTCTTTAATTTTTGCAGAAATGGTTTTTCGGTTTCAATAATTTGATTTGCATCCCAATACTCATGCTCAAAATCCGAATAGGAATTCTCTAGAATTTCGGACCAGCATTTCAGCGGGCTAGCCCAGCCACCAATCCAAAGCAGTCTTTTATCCATGTAAATCCCCTTTCAACTCGATCAGAAGTCTCGACATCTGATCTACATCTTCTTGCTGGTGCTGTGCGCAAATGTTGATGCGCAGGCGCGCTTGCCCTTTGGGAACGGTTGGATAGCGCACAGCTGAAGCATAAATTCCTTTTTCTCGCATCCAATGCATGGCAGCCAAAGCTTTTTCATTCTCTCCAAGAATAATGGGAATGATGTGACTTTGGCTTCTCCCCAAATTAAAATCCAGTTCACGTGCCGATTCTCGAAAACGAGTTGAAAGTGAAAGTAAGTGTTCAGCTCTCCATTTTTCTGCTGCTGCAATTTCAAGTGAAGCCTGATTGGCCGCAATAACCGCAGCTGGCAATGAAGTGCTGAAGATAAAGGAGCGGCATGTATTGATTAAAAATGAGATACACTCAGGGCTTCCGAGGGCGTAGGCTCCATAGCTCCCATAGGCTTTTCCGAAGGTTCCCATAATTAATCTTGAATCCATATTGGCATAGCACGTTTCGGGGATTAAGTGAGGATAGCAGCCAACCGAATGGGCTTCATCCAGGTAGAGAAAAAATCCATACTTATCTTGTAGCGTCACTATTTCTTCTAAAGGTGCAAACGAACCTTCCATACTGAAGAGTGTTTCAGTCACGACGAGAACTCGGGTCGGGTCTTCACTAATTCGCAGAGCTTTTTCGAGAGCTTGAATATCGCAATGGGGATATCGGGTAAAGGGTTTTTTAGAGAGTAACAGTCCATCTACCAAACTGGCATGGTTTAGTTCATCAAAAAGAATGTGATCGCAGCCCTTGGCGAGAGCAGCCAGAATACCAATATTCGCAGAGTAACCACTATTAAACAAAAGTGCGCTGGGCACATTACGATATCGACAAAGACTTTCTTCCAACCCACTGTGCAACTTATGACTTCCCGATAAAAGACGTGCTCCACCTGAGCCGCTTCCAAAATGATCTAAAGCCTGTTTGGATGCTTCCCTAATAGGTTTATAGTTGGCGAGTCCTAAATAATTGTTGGAACAAAAGTTCAATAACTTTTCATTACCAATGTTTACATAACGATCATTTGAACCCGATAGACTTTCCAGCTTCCGCAAAAGCTGTTGATCATTTATCACTTTAAGTTCGTTTTGAAAATATTTGATGAAACTCAAGTTTGAATCCATCTCAGAAAACTTTTTTCTAAGCTAGTGACCCATTGATTCATGACTTCCAAAGAAAGAGCGATCTGATCTTGTTTTTCGGAGCCCGAATTGGACCCGTTTTCACTCAGTTCAGTTAAAAAATCCAAAGAGCCAAAAATTGGACATTTTGTAAGTGTATTCAGAATTTTCTGGCTACTTTCTGTCAAGTTTGACTTCTTAGCCTGTCGGTGGATGTAAACAAATCCCAGTATAGAAATAGACCTTTTAGAAAGGTGTTCCCAAGTACAATAACTCTGGTTGATGGAGCCTAAATCGCTATGAGTTGCAATTAGTAGAGGCCAGCAATTCTGATGATTCAGTTTTTGAAATATATCGGTGAAAAGTTCGCCTTCATCATTGATGGGAACCGCTGGCCCCCCGGCGCCTTCTAAAATGGTCAAGTCATGGCTGAGCCTTAAAACTTCAGCACTCTTCAAAATATTTTTGGACGAAATTTTGATGTTCGCCCAGGAACTCGCTAAATGCGGAGAAACAGGGTCATTGAAGGAATAAGTCGATTCGCAGTGTAACCCCCCTTCAAATTGTGCTTGTCCGGCCGTGACTGCCTTTAACTGTGCTTGTATCCATTCCGCATCGCCGGAAAATTCGAGGCGGGGTCCGCATTGAACTGGTTTATAGTAACAGGTTTTAAGGCCATGTTTTTGTCCCAAAAAAGCCAGAGCCAGGCATAAGGCACTCTTTCCAATATCCGTGCCCACCCCCGTTATAATGAGGCTTTTGTTCAGAAGTGATCGGTTTAGATTCTCCTGGGAGGAATTTCCCTTCGACTCCTCATTTTGATTGGCATTGTTCATTGTTTAAATCTCACCTGTTTAACTTTGAAACTTAACTCTGCGAGGGGGGGGAAGCTCCTACCGAGTATTTCCAATTCATCAAGAAAAATTGGAGGCCAAAGAAACTGACAAGCTGATTTCTTTCTACTCGCGTCAGGCAGCCAAAATGACTGCAGATTCCAAGCCAATATTCAATTTGACGGCAGACCGCTATGCCGACTACTTTTAGCCCTTCAAAAACGCCAAATTGGCGTCCATGTAGCTAGGACGATTAGCTCAGTTGGTTAGAGTACCACCTTGACATGGTGGGGGTCACTGGTTCAAGTCCAGTATCGTCCAGGTTGCTTCTCGCTTCAAGTGTAGCCGACATACTGGCAGCCCAGCCGGCTCGTGAGGCGGGTGGTGGCAGCTGATTTTTACTAAGCCAACGAGACAAAGAAGGTCGCTGTGTCAAATATTACGCTAACTCTTCCCGATGGTAGTCAAAAAGAAGTGAGTTCGGGAACAAGCGCCCTCGATGTTGTCCGTTCGATAGGAGAAGGGCTCGCTCGGGCTGCTTTAGCAGTATCACTCAGTGGAAAACAACTCGATCTATACAGTCCGCTAAATGCATCAGGTGACTTTAAAG
>JBBQAD010000464.1:0-2988 GCA_038315885.1 Fibrobacteria bacterium
GTTGATACAAAACTGGATAGAAAACGGATTGATTTCTTAGTAGGTCTTAACAATCGAAAATTGTTTACTTGTATTCTCTTCATTTGATAACTCCATCGGCCATGTTGGATGAGTTTGGTTTCCTCAGATTAGAGAAGACCGTTGGCATTCTCTCATAACATAGCCCTCTTTTGCTCACTGATTAAATTGGATTTACGATGTCGCCAGCCTGGTCTTTGCTTCCAAAATTGGGATTCATTCTGGTGTGAAAGTCCCCCTGACCTCTAAATCCCAGTACGCCACCAGAAAAAATCACCCTAAAGGCTGTTTCCACCGGTAACTCACTGAATTCCACATCTTCTTCAGCCGCAAACAACAGATAACCTGTGGTTGGATTCGGAATCGTAGGCACAAAAATGGCGTACTCCTTTTTTCCGTCGGAACGGATGGACTCATTCGTCAAGAAACCGATACTCCGGTAATTTCCAAACATTTTGATAAATACCACGGATTGATATTTGTCTTTTTCACTGAAGATTTTTAAAATCTGTTTAATGGTCTGGTAGATGGCACCCACAACGGGAAAAGCATCTACAATCGATTCAAACCAGAGAACCATTCGTCTGCCGATCACTCGTTGACCAATGGCTCCGATTCCAATAATTAGAAGCAAGGTGATGGCAACGGCAATCAAGGTGCTTACAAAATTCATCAGAGGACCAGGCAGCCAGTAAAAAAAGGGATCAAGCAAGGGACGAAGCGGCCCGGCCAGGATATTGACAATAAAGCGGATGATGATAAAGGTGAGATAGGCCGGCGCTAATATGATTAGGCCGGTAATCAATCGCTCGCCCCAGGTTTTTCTGGGCATGGAAACAGGAATTATTTTATTTGTTTCGGTCATAATTAAATCATTTAATCTTTATGAAGAATAAAGAGGCTTGCACAGCATCATTTTACGATTATAATTCGCGTACTTTACCAAATTGATCGCCAATTAATACTTGATGAGCCAGATTTAAAAATAAGCCATGCCCAACCACTCCGGGCAATTGGTTTAGCCTTTCGTTAATCGCAAACCAATCTTTCGTTCCATTAAAATGACTGTCCAAAACCAGATTACCCAAATCCGTAATGACCGGCCCGTCTTTTTTGACGGCTTGACGCAGACTACATCGGGCACCCATGGATTCTAATTCTTGCTGAATAAAGCGGCTGGCCAAGGGAATCACTTCAACTGGCACAGGAAATTTTGTGCCTAATTCAGTTACGAGTTTTTGTTCGTCGACTAAAACAACGAAATGTTGGGAGGCGCTAGCCAGGAGTTTTTCGCGAAACATGGCTGCTCCTCGGCCCTTGATCAATTGTTTATCAGGACTCACCTCATCAGCACCATCACAGTAGATATCGAGTTTGGAGTAATATTCCATCGAACGCAAACTGAGACCTTGTTCGATAGCCAGAGTCGCGCTGGAATGGGAGCTGGAGACAGTCTCAATTTTTAGTCCCTCTTCGCGAACTCTTCGGCCCAAAGCTAAAATGAAATAATTTGCGGTCGAGCCGGTACCTAATCCCACCACCATACCCGACTTGACCTGGGCGGCAGCCATATCTCCCGCTGCTTTTTTGGCGAGATCAATTTGCGATGCTTCGGGATTGGCGGACTGACTGGAACTGGTCTCTGCGCTCAGTTCCCCATCTATTTTTTCGCCAGACTTGTTTGCCATAGAAATAGCCAAAGTAGAAATTCCAAAGAGCTTAGAAGCAAGTCGTTTCCCTAAGGATCTACATTACAGCAGCAAGTTTAAAGTTAGCAGGAGTACAAGGATGCCTTATCGAAATAGTCTAGCTCTGTTATTCCTTTGGTTAACTCTAATATGCAACCTGGTTCTGGTTCCCAAGCCATTGAATGCATGGGGGGTAGTGGCGCACGAATGCATCGGTGAATTGGCCCAGCAACATTTAAATGATGTCACTCTGCAAGCATTGAAAAAGCTTTCGGGAGCCCCTGTGGACCTTGCCGCTAAGGCGAATTGGGCCGACCAAATCAAAGTAACCCGGCCAGAAACTCGCCCCTGGCACTATATCACTATACCCATTCAACAAGCCTATTTAGATACAGCGATTGCTCCCAAACCAAATTTGGCTGAAGCCTTGGTTCGGTTTTCTGCTGAGCTAAGTGATACAAGCCGTGACGCCGCAAGTCGATGGGAAGCCCTCAAATGGCTTGTTCACTTAATCGGAGATCTCCACCAACCCCTGCATGTTGGAGAGCGAGAGGATCGCGGCGGCAACGAGCAGAAGGTGTACGCTTTTGGCAAAGAGAGCAACTTGCACGCCTTCTTTGACTATGGATTCATTGAGGGTAGCGGTCTCACTCGAAAAAAAATAATGTCGCAATTCCGTCAGAAGTGTGAGATAGAACCGAAAGCCTGTTCTTCAGTTATGTCCGGTAGTCCTTTAGAATGGTTGGATTCTACCCACCAATTGAGTGCGGATCTTTATCATGACTCTGGTATAACTATTGATCCCAAGGTGGAACATGTACTTTCAAAGGAATACCTTAAAAGGGCCAATGATCTTATTCTCAGGCAAATCGGGCTCTCCGGTTTACGCCTGGCTTTTTGGTTGAATCATCTTCTCTCAACTCCGCAAGTCAAGCAGGGCTTTGCTTCAGAAAAGAAAGCATGGGATTCGACTTCTACAGTTCCTCAATTTGCGTGGAGCAAAAACAGTAAGGTTTACCATCGCTTCGATTGTAAATCAGTGATGCGAATTAAGCCACGGAACTTACAGCGTTCGGCAAAGACCCCTGAAAACTTGAAGGCCCATGCCCCCTGCTTGCAAGGAAGCGCGAAGTAAAGCCAAAATAAAACCAATTGAGCAATTTGGGCAAAAGGGTCACTATGCACCTGAATTAAAACAGAATTTTTTCTGTCCTGATTGACCCTGATCAAGGTTTGATTCCTATAATATTAAAATGCGCTAAGTGAGCTCAGCAGTTTAAAA
>JBBQAD010000194.1:0-6893 GCA_038315885.1 Fibrobacteria bacterium
AACCCATTCCTGCCAGTGCCTTTGGTCAACGCAAGCAATATGGGACACCTTTGGTTTTCTGGGTGAAGCCCGAACCTAGCGGTTCCATCGAAGGATTAGGCCAGGTGAAAGTGGATTTTGAAGTACGCGCAGAAAATAATCCCAACAACTTGCCGGTTTCATTTCTCTGGGATTTTGATGGGGATGGAACCATTGACAAGGAGGGACCTGAAACAAGCGCATCCTACACCTTCACCAATAACACGACTCCTTTTTTGATTATCGGCCCCATTGTACAGTCGAAAATTGGCGAAGCGCTTTCTCCTCCTACAAAGGGACCGAATATTTTTCTTGCCCAGGGTCCGGCTACGGCCATTAACACGAGTCCAAAAGGATTTACAGAAAAGTCAAATTCTGTGCTTCATTTCGACGCTTCAGGAAGAATCCAAACTAAGGGGAGTAACCCTCGTTCAGCATCCAAAATGATTTTCCGATAAATAAGTATTCAAATTTTAATATTGAAAACCAATTTTCTCATCGCTTTCAGCTCTCGCCTCCGATCGAAAATTGATTTGAGGTGTGAGTTAGCCAAGGGAGATCCCCCATCCCTAGGCTTTTTTGTTTTAGTAAATAAGTTTAATAAATAGCAGCTCTAATATATAGCGACTACTCCTTCATCTTATACAGTAAGAATTCAAAATGAATGACGCTGTTAAAAAACTGGTCGATTATGGAATTACCACACAGTTTCAATCGCAATATTTGGGAGAAACCATTTTGCGATCCAAGGCTTTCTCCCTTTCTACTTCTCGAATTCGATAAGGGCTTCGAGTCTCTAATTCATTAAACAAATTCAGCACTGTCTTACTGATTTCTTTTACGACCAAATCGAATGAACTTTGATTCGTTGCAGCTGGTTTTTGCATATCTGTCACTTTACGGACAAATTGATGATGGAAAAGGCCGGTATTTATGCACCTTTTAAAAAACTTCGGTAAAACAAGCAGATACACCCTTATCTCAATAGTTGTCGTTCTACTGGCTCTAAGAATTGCTTCTCCCTTTGCAATAGAATGGTTCTTGGAACGCAGTTTAAACAAAAGTTTTTTCACTGTCGCGAGTTAACCTTCGGCCTGAAATGGAAAGCTCTTTTTCAAGGAAGAATTATTGGTCAGATTGATATGGACACACCCGAACTGAACCTAGTTATAACAAAAACAAAAGAAGATACTGGTGCATCAATGGATATAGGTAAACAAATTCAGGATTTTTCTCCAGTAACTATAAACAGTATTACTATTAACCATGGGTCCTTTCGATTTCAAGACCCTTCTAAAAACCCTGATGTAGACCTTACAGTTGATCACATCGAGATGCAACTCAGTCATTTAAGCAATCGAAAGGACCGTTATGATACAAGTTTGGCCCAATTACATTTAACTGCACTTGTATTATCACAAGCTCCTCTAAAAATAAAAATGCAATTTGATCCACTAGCCAGTCCCCCGCATTTTGATCTTGATTTTCAACTCGACAGCCTGCAGATTCCCAAACTCAATGATTTTAACCGAGCCTATTTAAACATGGATGTGGAAAGTGGAATATTTTATCTAAAATCAGAACTCGCCTCTCGAGATGGTAACATTGAAGGTTATGTAAAACCAATTGTTAGAGAATTAAATGTATTCGATTGGAAAAAAGACGTTGAACAGGACAATAAGGGGTTTTTTAAATCAGTTTGGGAAATGGGAATCGATGTAGTCGAAGAGATTTTTCAAAACCAAGATAAGCAGCAAACAGCCACCCGCATACCCATTAAGGGGAAATTAACTACTCCGAAAACAGACATGGTCACCACAACGTTGAATGTTCTGTATAATGCCTTTATCCAGGCTTTTAAGGCAACTTTAGAACACTCAATTAGTGCTGCAGATTTAAAATAATGCAGGTCGGCTACCTATTAAAAAATTCTACCGCTTTAGCTTTTAAGGCAAACTTTAACTCTCATCATTGGGGATGCTCCTGCAACCAATCTCAAAAGGAGGAAATCGCCTCTATTCTTTTAACTCCTTTTAATTAGGCCATCTAGCTCCATTGCGTCTCCCTGCAAGAATGCTACACTTTAAAATCTATGGCCATGTTCTCCCATTCCCACAGCGACCCCTATGCACTTTATCCTATCGGAATCATTCAGTCCCCTTTTCGGGAAAAATATGAAGCCCCCCGGCAAGGGGTCGTCGGTAAACCTCGAAATGCCAAAATCCATTTGTATCCAAAACTCAATCTCGACCAGGCACTGAAAGATTTAGAAGGCTTTGAACGCGTTTGGATTCTCTATTGGTTTCACTTGGCCCGCAGTTGGAATGCCGTTGTTATTCCACCGCGCGCCTCGAGAATTAAGCGAGGAGTTTTTGCGACACGAGCCCCGCATCGACCCAACCCCATTGGTTTAACTGCCGTAAAATTGATATCTGTTAAAAAATTAATTGTTGAAGTCGAAGGGGTTGACTTAATTGATGGGACTCCAATCCTAGATATCAAACCTTATATTCCCTATGCCGACAGCTTTCCCGATTCCAACATCGGCTGGCTAGAGCCTTTTGTCAAAGCCCAAGATGCTTTAGGCTATGATCAAAAGCACAAGGTAATGTGGAGTTCGCTTGCTAAAAAGAAAACCGCCTGGTTGGAAAATCTTTTGCCCTACGAATGGAAGCAACGAGTCGAAGTGTTACTCGGAACTGATCCCTTCCCCCATCCTTATAAGCGTATCGCTGCTATGGAAAAGGGTTACCGTATGGGCTTAAAGCGCTGGCGCTTTCTGTTTCACATCGAAGGCAATGTAGTCCATGTCAACGATGTCGTTTCCGCCTACGAACCAGAAGTCCTTGAGGTGGGGCATCCCAAGTATCCGGGACAGCGTTTAGCGGGGTTTCATAAGGCGTTTGAGGCGGCGTTTACCCAGTAAAAATGGAGAATAACATTTAATAATATTCTTATCTAATCGAATAAATCGGAATGGGTACCGGTACGGGTAAATACTAAAACTTGAGTTTCTTCTTCTTTCAAATAAATCAAAAGCCAATCTGGTCGTATGTGACATTCACCAAATCCATCATACTTTCCTTTTAATTTATGGTCTTTGTTTTTAGGAGGCAATGTATCACTATCTATTAGTGCTTGCATGATGGTTTTTATTTCTTCTTCAGGTAATCCTCTTTTTTTGCAGCGTTTGTAATCCTTTTTGAATTGACTGGTAAATTCAATATTCCACATTATTCGTCAAGACCTTTAAATAATGCTACTGAATTTTTAAAACCCTTTTTGGTCTTGCCTGACTTAGCGTCTTTCATTGCCTTAAGTGTTTTTGCATTGGGTACTCGAACATCAAAGGGCAAACCGTTGTGCAGTGCTATTTGTTTATAAAACAAGTTGATTGCACTTGAAGAATTCAATCCAAGCTTTTCAAGTATGCCATCAACCTGGTTTTTCAGGTCAAAACCGGTCCTCGCTCGAATCATCGCTTCTTTGGGCATATTAAAACCTCCGACTTAAATGTATCCCAAATGGGGTACAAAGTCAAGTCGTCTTTCAACTTCCAATATGAAAGTGCTTGGGGCTGAGCATCCCCGTTATCCAGGCCAACGTTTTGCTGGCTTTCATAAGGCGTTTGAGACGGCGTTTGAAGCAAGTTAAATCAGACTAAAGCGCACTACAATTCATCTGATACAAAAATTGTATTACTTAATTAATTCTTGATGTCTGTTTAGAAAGTTCGCTAAATTAAGAATTGGAATGCCCTCAATTTCATTGAGTATCAATAAATCTTTATCACCTGATAGGATATATGTTACTCGCGCTGCAGCTGCGCAACTCAGGAACATATCATCCATTGGATCCCTGCATATTTTTAGTTCCCGTTCTGGTTGAACAAGTTCAAGTCTATTGTGAATGAAGGTCAACCAATTTTCTAAATCCTGAGAAATTCGATTTCTAGCCACTTCAATCAGGACGCGTTCATATTCCCATAAAATAGAGGGAGAGCCGACAACTGTTACACTGCCTTTCGCCCAAGCGCGCAATAGAGCTAATGGTCTCCCTCCCCAAAAAACCCCGGACACTATTATATTTGTATCAAGAACCACGCGCACGTCGGCGAACTTTCTCAATTGCTTCAACTACATCACTTTTTTTAAGTCCTGCTTTACGAGCTTGGCTTCTAGTTGCACTAGCCATTTTCTCAAACTCAACCATACTTGGACTCAGGATAGGTTTAAGCATGACATTTGCCCCATCTGTAAAAACCATAAATTTAGACCCCTCTTTGAGTCCAATACGTTTTCGGATTTCATCAGGAATAACAACCTGGCCCTTAGTTGATAAACTTGTAATTGCACTACTATACATCATTTCCTTCTTGGTAAGATTGTCTTACAATTTAGTATACTCAAGAAATATTTAACCGCCAACTGAAAATCACCCTAAAGAAATGCAGTCTGGTTCTATTATTGGTAAATATCCACACATAAGTCAGCTCACATTGAAATTCTCCTCAAAAACCTGCTCATTTGTGCAGTATCGTAGGTGGAGAATACTATTTTCTTCTAATGGACCTTAAAGACCCCTTTACTTCAGCTCATCCAGACCCAGTTCAAGGTCTAAAGCGGGCCAAACAAAAGTCTCTCCAAGATCACACTCATGAGACAACGCTTTTTTCCAATAGTACTCTCTCCGAAACAGAAGCCGCCTTTCAACAACAGTTTCCTTTCTTTCATCCGGCTGTGATACGCTGGTTCTGTAGACATTTTCCCAATGCCACCGAAGTGCAACAGAAGGCTTGGCCAGCGATTGCTGCTGTTGGTGTCACCCAAGCTAAACAATCCGTTTTAATCGCAGCTCCCACCGGCTCCGGTAAAACATTAGCCGCATTTTTGACTTTGATCAGTGACCTAGTTAAACAAGCGGATCCCAACTATGGCCCGGGATACCTCCCTGAAGGCATCCAAACTCTCTATGTATCACCTCTGCGGGCACTAAGTCAAGATATCACTCGCAATCTGGAATGGCCCCTTCGCGGCATCCAATCCATTCTCCAGCAAGATTTTTCTATAGACTGTAACATTCGTTCCGCATTACGCACGGGAGACAGCAGCCAATCGGAACGGGATTCCATCGCCCGTCATCCTCCGCATATATTAGTTACGACACCCGAATCATTGTATCTCTTGATTACCTCAAAACGGGGAAGATTAGCCCTGCGCAGCACCAAAACCGTGCTGGTCGACGAGATTCATGCAATGGCGGCTTCCAAGCGCGGAAGTCATCTGTCACTCAGTCTGGAACGTCTATCAAGTCTATGTGAACATGCACCACGTCGCGTCGGAATCTCAGCCACCCAAAAACCGATGGAAACAATCGCCGCGTTTTTAACTGGCTGGACTGGACCACAATTAGCTGAACCCGATGCAGTAAAAAATCCTGTATTACAGTCCGGATTAGAAAATCCTAATTTTTCTAGCTCAACAAATGGCTCAACTACACCCTATCCCTGCACCTTGGTGGATACTGGACTTCGCCGTCACTTTGATATTGCCTTAGTGTTGCCCGAATCACCGCTTACAGCCGTCATGTCAAACGAAGTCTGGAGCGAACTGTATCATAAAATTGAGGCTTTGATACATTCCCATCATACTACTCTAATTTTTGTCAATGTGCGCCGCCTTGCCGAAAGAATGGCTCATAATTTGAGCGAACGGATAGGTGAGGAAAATGTCGCTGCGCATCACGGCAGTTTGTCGCGAGAGAAAAGATTGCAGGCAGAAAGCCGCTTAAAAGAGGGAAAATTAAAAGTCCTGATCGCCACTAGTTCACTCGAATTGGGCATCGATATCGGGGCAGTTGAATTAGTGATACAAATTGGGATGCCTAAAACTATTTCCGCCTTTTTGCAACGGGCCGGTCGTTCCAATCACAATGTGGGCGGTATTCCCAAAGCACGGCTCTTTCCCCTCACTTTAGATGAATTAGTAGAAGCAGTGGCGCTCTTTGACTCCATTAAAAAAGGAGAGCTCGATGCTCTGGAATTTCTAGAGCATCCCCTTGATGTTTTATCTCAGCAGATTGTGGCGGAATTGGCAAGTCGAGAAAGCGGAGAATGGGACGAAAAAGCCCTTCGGCACTGCTTTCAAAAGGCCTGGCCTTACCGAAATTTAAAGGATAAGGATTGGTATGACTTGCTTTCGATGTTATCAGAAGGCTATACCACTCGAAGAGGCAGGCGCGGGGCTTTTATCCATTGGGACAGAGTAAATCATAAGCTACGACCCCGTCCGGCAGCAAGGCTAATGGCAATTACCAATGGCGGCACTATTCCTGATACATTCGATTTTGAGGTTCGCTTAGAGCCTGAGAATGTATTCATTGGAACCATCAATGAAGATTTTGCCATCGAAAGCATGGCAGGTGATATATTTCAGCTGGGTAACACTTCGTGGAGAATTTTGCGAGTCGACAACGGAGTGGTACGTGTGGCCGATGCCAAGGGAGAACCCCCCGGAATGCCCTTCTGGTTGGGAGAAGCACCCTCGCGCAGTCCCGAACTAAGCCAGGCGCTCTGTAATATTCGGCAAAGCTTATCCGACTTGCTGGGTCCCATTGAGGAGCTACGCAATTCGGTTCAAATTGAAAAATTAAATGTTACAGAGGAAGTGATTCAATTCGAAAACCAAGGTGAATTGGCTAATCGAGATCAAAGTCAAGCTCCTATTCAAAATAAAACCTTGAAAAAGCAAGCGTTGGGTGGCTGGGCGAAACCTGCTTTAAATTGGTTACAGGATCAATTCACCCTTGATACGAGTGCTGCTGAGCAAGTTGTAGAATACCTGGCAGCAGCCCGCCTGGCCTTGGGCTTACTGCCA
>JBBQAD010000319.1:0-4771 GCA_038315885.1 Fibrobacteria bacterium
GGTCAAGAGTTCAATTTCATCCATGAACTCAGCCCGGGTGAGGCCCCTTTTTCAATTCGATTAAGCTTGAATTCCCATTCACCTGTTAACTCTGGTGAAGTGACTTCTTCAATTTTCATAGCCTCTAACATACGCAGAAGACCAATTGCTTTTGCGGTGGGGATTAAATCTTTTGCCTCTCGTACTACATATTTGTCGTTGATCAAGCCCTCAATAATGGCTGCCCGTGTTGCAGGAGTGCCGAGGCCGCGCTCCTTCATCGCTTCTGCAAGCTCTTCATCTTCAACAAATTTTCCTGCGCCTTCCATAAAAGACAGCAAGGTCGATTCATTAAAACGCGGAGGTGGCTTGGTCGCATCTTGACGAATCTCGACATCTTCGGCACGCACGTTATCTTTACTATCCAGAGACTGTAACACGGATTCTTCTTTGGTATTGATTCCGTAGATAGCCCGCCAGCCCGGAACCACCAAAACTTTTCCTTCGGTGCGAAAATTTTCTTGTTCAACTACCGATATGCGAATGGTATTCATCCACTGGGCGACCGGAAAAAAGGCCGCGATGAAGCGCTGCTGTATCATTTGATACACTTTGGCTTCTGCTTCGGGCAAATCTCCTGGCAATTGAGCCGTAGGAATTATGGCATGGTGATCAGAAACTTTTGTATCATCAAAAATGCGTTTATTGGCTTTGATATAGTTGGAATTTAAGGCTTGCTGAGCGTGTTTTCCATACTCGCCTTGCAACTGAGACTGCATCACATCGCGCACAGTTTCGAGATAATCGTTGGGCAAATAGCGACTATCGGTTCGGGGATAGGTGACCGCTTTGTATCTCTCATAAAGCGATTGCACCAATCCAAGAGTTCCCTTGGCCGAAAAACCAAATCGTGAATTTCCCTCTCTCTGTATCGAAGTTAAATCATATAACTGAGGGGCAATTTGGTTGGCTGGCTTTTGTTCCTCTGTTACTTTGGCATCTTTGCCACGGCATTTTTCGGCGATGGCTTTTGCTTCGGCTTCGGTCCACAGCCTATCTGCCTTATTGTGGGGTAAAGTCTCGTCTTTTTTGAACCCTGGGTTAAACCATTTCCCTAAATAGGCAGCCTCTGACTTTGCCGCTACCGAAAAGGCCCCCTGTAACTCCCAATAATCTTTCGAAACGAAACTTTGACGTTCTTCTTCTCGTTTTACCAAAATGGTTAAAGTCGGTGTCTGCACGCGACCACAGGGAGTAAGAAAGAAACCGCCAAATTGAGATTTGTAACTCGTTAAAGCCCGTGAACCATTGATTCCTACCAGCCAATCGGCTTCAGCCCGCGAGGCCGCCGCCGCCGCCAGATTTTCCATCTCCTCATTGGCCCGCAGTTTTTCGAAGCCTGTAAGAATCGCCTGCTTGGTCATACTTTGTAACCAAAGTCTTCGCAGATCTTTGTTTAATGGTTTATCACCTGATACATATTTGATGATGTATCTAAAGATGAGCTCGCCTTCGCGGCCCGCGTCACAAGCGTTTATGATTCTGGTGATATCTTTTCTTTTGATGAGCTTTGCTAAGGCGCTTAACTGTCCCTTAGTTCTCGGCAGCGACTTAAGTGGAAATTCTTTAGGGATGATGGGTAAATTCGCGAGCGTCCAGGCCTTATGTTTATCATCCATTTCTGCCGGATTACTGATGGAAACCAAGTGTCCAATCGCGAAGGAGATAACGGTATTTTCACCTTCAAAATGGGTTTTTTCTTTAATGAATTTTTCTCCCAGAGCATTAGCGATATCTTGGGCAACGCTGGGTTTTTCGGCAATAATTAGGGTTTTTCCCTGCTCGGTACCTAACTTGCTTGCTTTCGTAGCCTTAGGACTGCTTTTGCTTTTTTTGGGAGATCCCGTTTTGGTAGCCGTTTCACTTTCGGCATTTTGATAATCTGTCTCGGCTTTTGCCATGAACTTCCTTACATCAACTTTCAAAAAAATAGACTCGAGCTTAAAAAGGAATGCCCTTATTATCACTCTGCCTTTGCCACAATAGAAGCAAATGCAAGCCTAAAAAATCAAGCTTAGGAAAAAAAGAACTAAAAAATGTGTTTTTGCGCTAGAAAACGGCTTCGGTTCCCGAACCTTCGATGATTCGAGTGAGTTCGCTTTGCAATTGCACCTTGATTCGGTCCCAATGCCGAGTCAAAACATCTGCTACCAACTTAGTATTGTCAGTTCGTTCGGCCTTGATCCGAAAGCCAAGAGCTTTGAACAAGGTGAGATGATCATATCCACCGTGCACAGCTGCATTTTCTTTATCACTTAAGGAGATCTGATCTTTTGAGTCGAAGATAGCCATGATCAACACTTCGGCATAGCGTTCATCCTGCAAGAGACCATAGAGCCTATGCCAAAGGGGTTTTAGGCGCAAGCGTTCTGCGGAACTGGCGCGTTCCCATTGAGCTCCTTTTAATTCCAACTCCCAAACTTCACGCAAACAGCTCAACAGCCGTCGACCTTCGGGTGAACTGGTGGTGAGACCCCATGAGAGCACGTGAATTTCAACGCTATCGGGATGAAAGGCTTCTGAGAGTAGTGAAACTGCTTCTTTGGGTTTACGACAGACGCGGCTTAAGTCTCGCAAAACGATATGGTGAATATCTTGGGAAATCACTTTTTCAAGCAACTGTTCAAAACCACTGCGTAGCCGACCCTCTACGTAGGGACCCGAATCGGCAATGATTTCAACCACATCCAAGCCTTCAAGGAGACAATAGGTTTGAGCGTCCACCGATTGTTCATCGAGAGTGGGAGGATTTTCTTCTCCTGACCAAACTCCTGTATAAATAATGGCTCGATTTGATTTTTCTGGTTTCATCCGTACGTCCAAATCCAATCTGTTCAGCGCTTGCTGACAAAATATAAGTTAAGGCCATAAAGCTGGAAGCATGGTCCTGAAATTAGAATCCTCAATCGTTTAGGAACTGAAGGTATTTGAGCCCTCGAACTCTATCTTCGCAGCGGATGAAGCCAAAAGCCCTCCTTGTGACCACCGATTTCCCACCATCCCTTGGTGGATTACAAAGCTTTAGCTTGGCCCTTTGCGAGATTTTAAGCCAGGACTTCGAGTTAAGTCTGCTTGCCGGTCAAAAAGCACAAATCAAAAAGAAAGGGTTGCTTGGATTCTCTTTCTTCAAAGTCTTTACTCAATGTATTACTGGATTTTATCAAGCCACGCCAAATTCAATTGATCTAAAAAATCTGCAAAGCCGGTACTTTTTCCCTGCTTCCGGAAGATTCGCTGCTTTTTTTTGGACCATATTAAAAATTCCTCACCTGTACTTTCGTTATCAATTTCCTTACTGTTTACATATCCAATGGAACACTGCGATACCAAGCTTGCTAATTAAAAAATTATTGCCTTCTAAAAATCTGCGAGTCATCATTTTTGCCCATGGAGCTGAATTAGCAGACCCGGGACGCCTAAAACTCAATCGGATAAAATCTTGGGTCTTTCGCAATTGCGACCTATGTATCACAGGTTCACAGGCTAGTCTAAACTGGTTTCACACCCTGGATTTAAGCTCGCCCCAAGAAAAAGTCATTCATTACCCGGTAAAAATTCCCTCCACCCAATTTGGAACAGAAAAAAAACCATTGCAAGCAGCAGCCTGTCCAAAGCTATTAATGTTACACCGATTAGTGCCCCGCAAGGGTACCTTATTTGCCTTGGATGCTTTTACTCACCTGCTTCATTTGGAGTGGAGCCTGACCATTGTGGGTGAAGGACCAGAAGAAAAGAGTGTTGACGAGTGGCTTCTAAAGTATGCCTCTCAACGAGCCCAGAGAATCCCTACTCTTTCTCAAAGTGATAAAGAACAAATTATGGCCGAATCCGATTTATTCATTCTTCCTAGTTTGGAGCCTAAGAGTAACAATCATATGGAAGGCCTGGGACTCACCTTGTGTGAAGCGCAGTTACAAGGAACTCCCGTTTTAGCCGCTCGCACAGGCGGCATACCCGAGGCGATGTGTGAAGCTGTAAGTGGCTTACTTTTTAATCCCGGAAACCGGGAGGATTTTTGCAGAATTTTGAGCCAACTATTGGAGAATCCTCCGGCACTGTTTGAGATGGGAAAAGCCGCGCGAGTATGGATACAAGGTCGTTTTGACTATAAGAGTCGGCGGGAATTGTATTACGAAGCGATTATGGGTAAATCAAACATCGCTTAATCTCATTGCAAAACCTTACATCATTGCCTTTGCTTGTTCGGCCAAGGCAATGCCTACTTCTTTTTTGGATTCTGCCACCTGGCTCAGGAGCTCTTGAGCCATTTTTTGATCCGAATCTCTCAGTACCACACCGGCGAGAAACATTGTTTTCGGTTCTGCCTTGCCATAGGCCACCGACCGCAGTGCCAGTTCTTTGGCTCGCACTATAATTTCAGGGGTTGTTTCTTCTTGCCGGCTTAAACAATAGGCAAGCGTTGCCAAGGCTTCTTGGCTCTGTCGTTGGGTTACTTCAGCTTCTGCGATTTGGACTGCTTTTGTAATTGTTTCTCTGTTTTCAGCTAAGGTTCTGGCTATGGAAAGTGCATACCAGCGTTGATTCTGAGAATCCTCCCCGGCGGTTTTAAGAAAGTCTGCTCTTAGCGATGTCGCTTTTTCTTCATCTCCTTGAAGCTTTGCGATATCTGATAGGGCTAGAATTAAATCGGCATGCCCACCCAGGGAAAGCGAATGTTTGAATAGGTTCTCAGCCTTGTCCAAATCTTCATCGATACCGTAAGCAATCCATC
>JBBQAD010000386.1:0-3985 GCA_038315885.1 Fibrobacteria bacterium
TCTTAACGGACCCAGAATTGTCCGCCAATGCTCTGATTTGATTGATACACTTTCACTTTTAGAAAAAAATCTTCAATCACCCATGGCCTTTTCAAAGGAACTTTCAGAAAATCTGGTCAAAAAGTTCTTTTACCTTAATTTTCAAAAGATGTCTTTACCTGAAGAAGAGTCGAAGAATACTTCCGACTATCTTTTGATTTCTCAATTACACAATAAGATTTCTCATGATCTTTCAAGACACTGGACGCTTCAGTCACTATCTGAAATTTCGGGTTACAGCGAAAGACATCTCAGCCGAATCTGGAAACAGGTGACCGAATTTTCACCCCTAGAATTCATAAACCGAGTTCGTCTTGAGCATGCAAGACGACTTCTGATCAGAAGTGATCACCCCTTAGAACAAATCGCAATGGATTCAGGATTTTCCAGTTGCCCTTATTTTAGCCGAAGTTTTAAGAAAATTACAGGTGTAACACCAGATTTTTACCGAAAAAACTTTCAAACACTTTCTTCCAGTCTCTGTTGGAGAACCTTGGAAAGTAATAGCTAAGCACTTCTGAACATTAGGAAAACCTCACTGCCTATGAAAAATGCCATCTATCCTCGCCTGAAATTGATTCATCAGCGGGAGAAAAGTCTACATGCTGGCCATCCTTGGATTTTTTCTGGAGCTTTTGAAGCTCTTCCTGCCCTCAGTCCGGGAGTGCTGGTTCATATTGAATCGAGAGAACGTGTCATTGCCACCGGATATTACCATCCCAAAAATGATATTGCTGTACGCATTCTTAGCTTTCACCATGTAGACATTGATCTTGAATTTCTGATTGAGCGTTTTAAAGCCCTTAAGTTTCACAAAGAAGCTTTGCTACCTGAAAATACCAATGCCTATCGCGTTGCTTTCGGTGAATCAGATGGTCTGCCAGGATTGATAGTCGATCAATTTAAGGATGTATTGGTCTGTCAGTATCACACTGCGGGAATGGAAAATCTGTCTCCGCTAATAGTTTCAGCGCTAAAAACGGTTTACTCCCCGTCTGCCATTGTTGAGCGGAGAGACATTTCAAATCGGGTCAAAGAAGGACTACAGGAGGAAGAGCCACGATTGGTTTGGGGTTCCTTACCCGAGGAACTTGTATTTGAAGAATATGGATTTCAATTTGTTTCTACTCCCCTATCTGGCCAAAAGACCGGATTCTTTTTGGATCATCGAGAAGCGCGAAAGAGTTTATCGAAATATTGTATCAATAAAAATATGTTGAATTGCTTTTGTTATACCGCAGGTTTTTCAATCTATGCCGCCAAACAAGGAGCAAAAGTTTGCAATGTAGACAGTTCTAAAATAGCATTGGAGATTGCTCAACGAAACTATACTTTGAATAATATTGATGCAGGCGAGCAACATTTTTTGTGTGAAGATGTATTCACTTGGTTGAAAACTGTGAAAAAGGGCGATTTCGACGTAATACTATTAGATCCTCCTTCTATGGCAAAGCATAAAGGGCAGCTTCGCAATGCCTTGCGCGGCTATATCAATTTGAATACAACTGCCCTTCAGAAGTTACCCGATTATGGAATTCTGGCTACGGCCTCCTGTACCAGTCATGTGGACGCGGCTACATTTTTGTGGATTTTACATGAAAGCGCAGTTCATGCTGGATGCCATCTGCGAGTCTTGGAAAGTCGCGAACAAGCCTTTGATCACGGATTCAACCCCGCTTTTCCTGAAGGTCGATATTTAAAATTCTGGGTCGTTCAAAAGCTTCCAAGACCCTAAAGTTTTGTAGATCAAAACCTGATTACAGACCTTTTAAAATCAGGAGATTTAAATGAATGAAGTCGGAAAAAAAATAGAGCTGAGTTCCTTGCTGGGAGCCAGTGGAACAATCCAATCAAAGAATGAAAAATATACGGTGTTGTATTTCTATCCCAAGGACGATACTCCAGGATGCACAATTGAAGCCAACGAGTTCAACACACTAAAGCCGGAATATGATTCATTAGGTGTTCGCCTAATAGGAGTGAGCGTAGATGATGCCAAGTCTCATGAAAATTTCTGTGAAAAATTTTCATTAAACTTTGAATTGGTCACTGATACCAGCGGTAAAATAGGTCGCGAGTTGGACATTATGAAGGGAGATGTTCATAAGCGAGTCACTTATGTTTTGGATTCGAATTCAACTGTCGTGTTACATTATCCCGAGGTCAAGGCTCCGGGTCACGCCGCCGCGGTTCTGGCTGATATTATGAGTTTCAATACATAATGCGGACATAAGGCTGTATTTCATTTGAATCTGGGTAAGCTTGGGATGGGACAATATTTGTCCCCCTGTCTTTCTAAAACACGGGTATAGCTTCCATTAGTTGCCATTAAAAAGGGACATGCCACTGTAACCAAGTAGCCTCCCATCTGATCGATCCACTTGTCGTTAAGCTTTACACTTGGGGCTTTGCATTCAGCCAAAAGCCAAGGGACTAACTGCCCCGCTCCCGGCTTCCATACTAGAACATCTACTCGCTTGGTATTCCCTTTTTCAATACCTGTCAGGCCATATTCAACGCTGATTAATTGAATAGGAACTGCAATTTCTTGAATCAAATAGTGGATAAGAGATTGGCGAACCTGTTCTTCCGGTAGAAAGGCAACCTGTTTTCGACGTACCGGATCATAAATCATTTTTTCCATTGGAAAAGAAAACGCTCGCGTCCACTTATAAATAACCAAATAATTAAGGGACTTAAGACAACATCCCGTATCAGAGCGAAAAAAGATTCTCCCCGGCTTTGTGCCCCTTCAACATCGAAGCAACCACAGACAATCCCGAGTTCGCGCCACAGCGCCTGGGTCAAGGCGATGATAAACATGACCATTAACACTTGCAGAAAAAAGGCAAACTCTTTAGTCCAGGGAGAAATCAGGATTCCGATTCCAACCACTATCTCCAGGGCGGGAAGATAAAGCGAAAAGGCATTGACCAAAAAATCAGGAAGAAAACGATATTGAGCCACCAAAAATGCGAAACTGTTGGGATTCGCAAATTTAGGCCAGGCCGCCATCAAGAACATAATACCTAAACCAATTCGAATCAGATCGAAAACAGGTTCTTTCCAATTGATCTGACTAGTGCGTTTGAGTAATACACAAAGGATAATAAGCAAGAGGAGTACAATTACAATTGGCCAGCGCCAATGAATTAAATAATCCCAGGATACTCCAAATCCCATGCCCAAGCCCTCAAAAAAGCCTGGAGCAGGTTCTCCTTTGGGTTTATCAAGAAGTCGGGGCGATCCCACCCAAGGAATTTTATTGATATTAAAAAAGTTATTAAGGGCCGCAGCCAAGCCTGACAGCAAGAGGCTAAGAAGCAAAATTTTGGATTTCATAACAGGAAATTACAAAATCGCATGACTCATACGTGATTGATCCCACAAGGCGAGCCTAATCACACTTTTGTGCCCCACCAACTGATACAATTCTTTAAGTGCCAAAGGGGTCGCAACATGAGATTCTGCTTCATTATTCTGCCATATTTAGTTGCTTTATTAGTTCTTCCCCTCGAGACGAAAAGCTCAAATAACTCAAGAATTCCAGGGAGTTTCACTCAGGGAGACACCGTTCCGCAAACGATGAGCCTCAACCATGCATACATCTTAAATTCGAGTCTTGTTCTGGACTTCAATCAGCCAATTGATTCTTCTCGATGGAACACTGCTGGCCGTATTCGCATAAGTTTACTTGAGCGACCTGATTCAAATGTACTCATGGGATGGCCCTTAAGTTTGCAGATGGGTCTTTCACCCAATCAAGTGCAGTTGAATTTAAAACCATGGGATTACGCTCGTCTCGAAAGTTGGACGGGTCTCGGAAACCCTGTCCTGGATTTGGAAGATAACTTGGTCTATTCCAAATTCGATGGCACTGCCAACAATCTTCTCCGGGGAATGACAATACAGATTTTGAGAGATACAAACACAGTCAATCCTGTTA
>JBBQAD010000303.1:0-5063 GCA_038315885.1 Fibrobacteria bacterium
AGAGCAAAAGAAAATATGAATTAGTGCTTTATGCTAAATACAAAAGTGATGCAAAAGGTGAATTGGATTTAGCTCCAATTAAGTCAAACCAATATCAAGCATTACGGTTGGAAATTGTGAAAGATGATGATCGCTATTTCGGATCGGATGAATACTATCCCTATCCCAATAATCCGAGTAAAGCTTCTCAACATCAGATAACCTATTTCTTCAGCGACAGAGCTATCTATCGGCCGGGTCAAACGGTGTATTTCAAAGGAATAATGCTTACAACTGATGGAGAAAAAAGTGACATTTTAAAAAATCAATCGACAACAGTCCGTTTTATCGATGTTAACGGAAAAGAAGTCGCCCAACAAACTTTTCGCAGTAACAAATACGGTTCCTTTAATGGCTCATTCACAGCCCCTACTGGAGTCTTAAGTGGAAGAATGGCGCTGGAAAGTAGCAGCGGAAGAACTGAATTTTCAGTGGAAGAGTATAAGCGTCCCAAATTTTATGTAAACATCGACCCAGTAGAGGGGAATTATCGACTAGGTGAAACAATTAGCATAAAGGGAAAGGCGATGGCTTACGCTGGCTCTGCCATTGATGGGGCTGAATATAAGTACCATGTGGTTAGAGAAGCGCGCTTTCCTTGGTGGTGGTGCTGGTGGAGACCGCGTCCCAGTTCGCCGGCTATGGAAATAAGTAGTGGAACCGGTCATACCAATGATACAGGTGCCTTTGCAGTAAGTTTCACGGCCATTCCTGACCAAGAGATACCTAAATCTGAGAATCCCCAATTTATCTATACCATTACAGTCGATGTAATCGATATCAATGGAGAAACCCGAAGCAGTTCCAGTTCAATCCCGGTGGCATATCAATCGCTTAGTCTGGATTTTGCAATTCCGGAAAAAGTAAACAGAGATTCTTTGCCTGTGATTTCTATACAGAGCAGCAATCTCAGCGGAAAATTTCAAGCCGTCAAAGGTTCACTAAACATTTATTTGTTAGAGAGTCCCAAGCAAACAATTCGATCCAATATTTGGAAATCAGTTTCTAATCAGAATCAACCACTCTATCGCGTAATTAATAACAGTAAAGAAAATAAAAATGAATTAGTAGATGATCCAATGGATTTTTCCAAATGGAAAAGGAATAAAAGTGTCTACAAGGGTAGTTTCAATACGGCTGAATCCAAAGAGTTACACTTGGAATCTGTAAAAAATGGGCTAGAAAATTGGCCATTGGGCAGCTATGTATTGGAAGCGGAAACCCAAGATTCCTTTGGCCAGCCAGTAAAACAAACCAAATACTTTACATTATATTCTGCCAATAGTTCGGAATTACCCATTCCGATGGCAGACTGGTTTGTGGCACAGCGTACTGTAGGCGAACCCGGTAGCCAAGCCAGCTTCTTAATTGGATCCAACTATTCCAAGGTCAAGGTTCTTTACGAAATTGAATTTAAGAGCAAGATTGTTCATAAAGATTGGATAGAGCTTAATAAGAATCAAAAACAGGTTTCCATACCTATCGAAGAGAAACATCGAGGCAATTTTTCAGTCCATTTTCTCTTTGTTCGAGAAAACCGGGTATACAGTCATACAGAAACAGTTCAAGTACCCTGGACAAATAAAGAATTGAAATTGGAATTTTCCAGCTTTAGAGATAAGCTGCAACCGGGCCAACCAGAAGAATGGCAAATCAAAATATCCGGACCTAAGCAGGACAAGGTCGCTGCGGAAATGGTTGCAACACTATATGATGCTTCGCTCGATGCCTTTCTGCCGCATAACTGGAATTTTTCCATCTATCCCAGGAGAGGATCCTACCGCGATTGGCAGGCCATGTCTGAGCTGAATCAAGTCAGAAGTGGGAATACCTTTGATTCCTTTAACCAGTCCTGTTACTCACCAACAAAAACCTATTCTGATTTCTATTGGCAGAATTACAATTCAAATTACTATGCCTACAATCGATACGGTCGGGGAGCGCTGGCGAAGAGTCGAATGGCAAGATCAGATGCCCCAGCGATGGAACTCAGTGCTGCTGCTCAAACAGCTAATCTTTCTGAAGCCGTTTATGCGATGGATGATGCTAGCATGGCAATGGAAAGGCAGCAAGTGGGAGGTGGGGGTTCACTGGATGATTTAGTGACTAAAGAAAAAGTACAAGAGAATTCACCCGATTTATCACAAGTGAAGGCACGCAGCAACTTTAATGAGACGGCTTTTTTCTTTCCAGACTTGCATACCAATGAAAAGGGAGATGTCATTCTTAAGTTCACCATTCCTGAGGCCTTGACTCAATGGAAGATGCTGGGTTTTGCGCATACACAAGATTTGAAATTTGGCCAAATATCGAATCAAACTGTTACACAAAAAGAATTAATGGTAATGCCCAATGCTCCCCGTTTTTTTAGAGAAAATGATCAAATTCGCTTTTCCAGCAAGGTGGTCAATTTATCTGACAAAGATGTATCTGGAACGGCAGAATTGATGTTAACAGATTCCAGAACCGGAAAATCACTTGGTGATCAGTTTCAATTGAAAAAAAGTCAGCAGAGTTTTTCAATTAAACAGGGCCTAAGCACTGCCCTCTTTTGGAATCTGCACATACCCAGCGGCATCGAAGCTGTTACATACAAGGTTGTTGCCAAAGCTGGTTCATTTACCGATGGCGAAGAGGATATGCTTCCCGTTTTGAGTAATACGATGATGGTGACTGAATCTATGCCTTTACCGATACGTAAAGCGGGATCGAAGCATTTCGAATTCACAAAATTGCTGAACCAGAACCAAGGTTCTAAAACTCTACGCAATTATAAGGTCACCTTGGAATATTCTCCTAATCCGGCCTGGTATGCCATACAAGCTCTTCCCTATTTGATGGATTATCCTTACGAATGCGCCGAACAAACCTTTTCCCGCTTTTACGCCAATAGTATTGCGTCTCATGTCGCCAATTCTAATCCCAAAATAAAAAGCGTTTTTGAACAATGGAAACAACTGAGTTCAGAAAGTTTTCTTTCGAAACTGGAAAGCAATCAAGAACTAAAATCCCTGCTGTTACAAGAAACACCTTGGGTAGTCGAAGCGCAGAATGAACAAGAAAGTAAAAGACGCCTAGGATTATTATTTGACTTAAATCGTATGAGTAATGAAAAAGAAAAGGCCCTCAGGAAACTACAAAAGTTGCAGCTTAGTAACGGAGGTTGGCCCTGGTTTGCAGGGGGGCCAGATGATCCCTATATCACGCAATACATAGTAACAGGATTGGGTAGGCTCGATCATATTAAAATTCTTTCACTCCGGAACGATTCTCAATTGTGGCCGATGACCCAGACCGCTTTAAACTATATGGACGACAGAATCCGCGAAGATTATGAAAATATTCTGAAGTTTAGCGATCCCAAACTCGATCATTTAGGTTACACTCAGATTCAGTACCTGTACACCCGCAGTTTCTTTAAAGATGTTTTCATATCTTCCAGCAACCAAGCTGCCTTCAATTACTATCTAGGTCAAGCCAAACAATACTGGTTAAATAAAGATCGCTATATGCAGGGCATGCTAGCCTTAGCTCTGAATCGAAATAATGTTTCAGATATTGCGAAAAAAATAATGGCATCCCTAAAACAGAATGCCTTAGTCAGCGATGAAATGGGCATGTATTGGAAAGAAAATTACGAAGATGGCTGGAATTGGTGGCGCGCGCCCATTGAATCACAGGCCCTAATGGTAGAGGCCTTTGATGAAGTCACTCATGACAGTGATGCAGTGGAAGATCTTAAAGCTTGGCTCTTAAAAAGCAAGCAAACCCAAAATTGGCAGAGCACCAAGGCGACCACTGAGGCAATCTATGCGCTTATCTTGCGCGGTACAGATGGTTTATCGAAGGAGTCTGATGTTCATATTCAATTGGGAACAATCAGTATTGATACAGAAAATAGCCCAGGGATAAAGAAAGAAGCAGGTACCGGCTATTTCAAAAAATTCTGGAATGGTTCTGAGATTAGCCCGGATATGGGAAAAATTACGATCACGAAAAAATCCGATGGGGTCGCCTGGGGCGCGCTCTACTGGCAATATTTTGAACAGATGGATAAGATCACTTTTCACGAAACGCCCTTAAAACTAAGCAAAAAATTCTTTCTGCAAAAGTATAGCGATACCGGAGTGAAACTCTTTGCGCTATCCAATGAGCAAAATTTAAAACCGGGAGATAAAGTAACAGTTCGAATTGAGTTGCGATCGGACAGAGATATGCAGTACATGCATTTAAAAGATATGCGCGGTTCAGGCTTTGAACCCTTGAATGTTCTTTCGGGTTATCGGTATCAGGATGGACTTGGTTACTATGAGGCGACCAAAGACGCCAGCACCGATTTCTTCATCGACAATCTGCCCAAGGGCACCTATGTTTTTGAATATCCCATCGTAGTCAGCCATAGTGGGGAATTTTCTACCGGTATCAGTTCGATACAATGTATGTATGCCCCCGAATTCACCAGCCATTCCGAAGGTTTTCGCATCAAGGTGGAATAGTCCATGGGAAATAGTATTACAATTATGAAATGTAAACGATAGCGATTATGGGATGTTTTTATTTTTTCATTAACGGAGTGGTATGCCACTCCGTAATTGTCGATCTAAGCTCACCTTTGTGATGGAATGATGCGAATAAGGCTTGTTCGGTATCCGGCACGGCCAGACTTTTGACCAAGTATGGTATAGGTGTCCTTTCCATTTTTTATGTCTCCAGAAGCAATAATATTGCCCGTGGAGAGATGAAAATTGTCTGGTTTTAAGTTTTGATTGACTACGATTTCCGAGGTGCCGGTAGTAAGTGCAGCATTGCCAAGGGTAATGAAATCATTCCAGGGAATATTAACTAACACGCGAGTTTTCAGGTTCTTGCGGTAGGGTGCGTCCAATTCTTCGTAGTGAGCGCCCTTGCCAACAAATTTCAGGCCGCTTACTCCTTTCATATCAATATCAAAAGTGACGGCATTTCCTTTGTATCGATACATCATCTTGGTGTCGCCAACAAGAGTATACGCGCCATTTTTCTTT
>JBBQAD010000373.1:0-4146 GCA_038315885.1 Fibrobacteria bacterium
TCAACAATAACAGGCTCTATCATTGAACCATTCACACCACCCGCCGCATTGATCTCGTCGGCAGCCATCAAGACGGCATCCCGGAGTGACACTTCAGAAATGGCCATTGTTCCACTTAAGGAATGCAGAATTCCAATTTTAACTTTTGGTTTTTCTGCCTGGACCACAGCCAATAAACCACAGCCAATAATTAAGGGCAAAGCTTTGCCGATTTTTTTTGCGATTACTCCCATTTTTCCTCCAAATTGTGATTGTTAACATCCGCGTCTGAACTTCTACTCGCACGATCCGAGGATCGACATTTTCCCACTGACGAGAAAAATTCAGACCACTATAACGGCTGTTTAAAAGGAGCTATGCAAAACACAAGCCAAGCAAATGGAACTCGCGAATAAGGTCAGCAATCATGAGATTTTTCAAATTAATGCAGTTGGGATTCCTAAATCACTTGCTTTTTAGGGGCTTATTTTTTTCAATATTTTCCATTTGTTAACAAATGTCATAATGCGAGAATTTTGTCGACAAAAAGCTCCAAATAGCATTCCTAGAATTCAATCAAACGATAAATGTAAAGATTTGGAATTTCTTTACCCTGACGCCAAAACACCTAAGTTCATTTTGCTAATTCAGGGGTTAAATAATTTCAATATTTCTGCCGATGTAAACAATCAGATTAATACGAAAGATGAAAAGAGAGCAAAGGGAATATTTCGAAATGTTCTGACTAGGCACCCAACATTTATTTCAATTCCGATTCTTAATTTGTGGAGAAAATCAATAGTCTCCATTAAGACTCGTCGTCACCCAGGTGCCTGCTTGGGCTTGATTCCTTCTTTTTTTGTGAACCTCAACCCGACAAATGAACAGGATTTTCGTATCTTTGGTCCGCATTTTGTGAATCCTGGCATCGGGATGTGGCTCAGTCTGGTAGAGCACTTGGTTCGGGATCAAGGGGTCGTGGGTTCGAATCCCGCCATCCCGACCAGGATTTACAGAGCAAAAACAACAGTTCCAGGTCAAAACTTAAATTTGTCCTTTTCGGCGAGGAGCAGCATGGCTGAACTTATTCCAGATATCAAGAGCATTTCATTTGAAGGTCCCGAGAGTCGCAATCCTTTAGCTTTTCGATACTATGAGGCCGAGCGCAGCGTTCTGGGTAAAAAGATGAAAGATTGGCTGCGTTTTTCTGTTGCCTATTGGCATACATTCCGCGGTACGGGCAGTGACCCCTTTGGCCCGGGCACCATTAAACGCTCTTGGGACGATGGTAGCAACACAGTCGAGAACGCCATCCAAAGAATGCGGGTCAACTTTGAGTTCTTAAAAAAACTCGGTGTCGGATACTATTGCTTCCACGACCGAGATATCGCACCTGAAGGCTCCAGCCTTTCTGAAAGTCACAAAAACTTGGATGCTGTTATTAAGGCCGCCAAAGAGTTACAAAAGGAAACGGGTATCAAGTTACTTTGGGGTACAGCAAACCTCTTTTCAAACCCTCGCTTTATGAATGGCGCTTCTACCAATCCTGAGGCCCATGTATTTGCTTATGCCGCTTCCCAAGTGAAGAAAGCCATGGAAGTTACACTCGAACTAGGCGGTGAAAACTATGTCTTCTGGGGAGGCCGTGAAGGCTACCAGAGTTTTTTAAACACCGACATCAAACGCGAACTCGATCATATGGCTCGCTTTTTACAAATGGCAGCCAATTACAAAAAAGAAATTGGATTTAAAGGAACCTTGTTGATAGAACCCAAGCCCAAAGAACCCACCAAACATCAGTATGATTTTGATGCTGCCACTGTTATGGGTTTTCTAAAAAACTACGGCTTGGAAAAGGATTACAAGCTCAACATAGAAGCCAATCATGCAACCTTAGCTGGGCATAGCTTTGAGCATGATTTGGAAATCTCATCTCGCTATGGAATGCTGGGTTCGGTGGATGCCAATTCAGGTGATCTTCTCTTGGGTTGGGATACCGATCAATTCAATATGGACCTGCGTAGTTGTACACTGGCCATGCAGATTATCGTTCAGCAAGGTGGCTTAGGCACTGGCGGCTTGAACTTTGATGCAAAAGTTCGGCGTGAATCAACCGACGTTGAAGATCTCTTTATCGCTCATATCGGTGGCATGGATTGCTTTGCCAGAGGCCTTTTGACCGTTGACAAGATTCAGTCCGAAAATATTTTACCCAAACTTCGTCAAGAACGCTATGCCTCCTATGATTCAGGCATCGGTGCTAAAATCGAAGCTGGTCAGACTTCCTTTCAAGAACTGGAAAAATGGACGCTCGAAAACGGTGAACCGAAACAAGTCTCAGGTAAACAAGAGAAGTTTGAAATGCTTCTCAATGACTATTTATAAAGAACGCCGTATAAAGAGTTATACGCTTTTCAGTCTGTTTAAGCCCCGGAAATCGGGGCTTTTTTTAATTGACTCTAAACATTTTCGTTTCTCTTAACTGCCTTTTGTAGTTTAAGCAGCATTGTAAATGCCGAGAATTTTCGGCAAGGAAGGCGCCATGATAAGGCCACTTAGCCTAGCCATTTTAGTCATTTTTTTGGGACGCGTCTCACTGTGGTCTCAGGAAAGCCTATCCCAGGTTCAACGGGAAATCGACCGTGTAGAAAAAGAAATTGATCGAGAAAAAGACCTACATAAACAAGAAAAGGAACGGTACTCTCAGTTTGAAAATTCAAAAAAAGAAAAACTGAACGCCTTACAAGAACAGCGCGCCCAGGAAGAAAAGAGGGCGGCCGCATTGCGAGGGACTTTAAATGGCTTTAAGGGGCAGAAAAACAGTTACAAAAGCCAGACAGCAAATTTGGAAAAAAAACAAAAAGACTTCGCCCTTGCTATCGCACAAGCAGCCAAAAATTTGGCTGATACACTGGCTCTCGATTTCCCATATCGAAAAGAAAGTCGCATCGAAGAGTTACAGGCAGTATCACGACAATTAGAAAGCGGGGGTATTTCAATTCAAGAAGGCTTGAATCGCCTCTTCGGGGTACTGGAACAAAGTCTGCAAATGGGTTATGGAACTGAAATTTATGCAGGTACATACAAAAGCACAGCTGGTGAAAATCTCCAGGGCAGTTATTTAAAAGTAGGTAGCGCCATTTTGGTCTTTGCAACGGCTGACGGAAAAATGGCTGCCTACTTAACTCACAGTGGCAATGAATACACATGGCATGATTCAGAACTCCCGGGAAATGTGCGTCAAGGCATCTTCAATGCCATTCAAATCGCAGAAGGCAAAGCAGCCCCCGCCATGCCAGTACTACCAGTGAGCGTTTCCTCGCAAGAGGAGATTAAAGAATGAGATTTAGAACTGTATCACTGAGATTAAGATTTCTATCCGCACTCATCGCAGCTTTTGTGTCAATTGCATCAGCCCAAGTTAAAGTAGATGAAAAAAGTGACCAGTTAGCTGCACTAAAAATTGAGCTGGAAAATATCCGCAGTCAGCGCGATAAAGTCGTCACAAAGCGCTGGGAAGACAAGCAGGTTTATGCAGAATCCCGTGAGCAATTCAATCAAAAGTTCGATGAATTAAAAGATGCTTTGGAGAGTAAGCGTCTTGAAGCCGAGCGTCTAAATGAAGAAGTACAGATTCTACAAAGAGAGGTAGAAGAATCGAAGGGTCAGTTAGAAGATGAAAAAGCTCGCTTTGCCGGCCTGAACAGTTTATCAGAACAAAAACTAAGCGTCTTGTCTGAAAACTTAAACCGAGGCATTCCCAGCCATGTTCCTGAGCGCCAAGACAAGTTAAACCAGGTTAAGCAGGTTCTCATACAACGCAAAGATGACCCAGCCTCAGCGTTACAAGAAGTCATTTCACTATTTAAGCAAGAGACCCAATTGAGCCGGGAAATCGTGCTTGAAAAAGGGGGCTTCTTAAAGGCCGATCGCAGCCCGGGAGAGGGTCATCTATTGAGAGTGGGTCTGGTAGCCTACTTCTACAAAGACGAAAAAGGCGGACAAAGTGGCATGATGCTACAAAAAACAGGTGTTACTCAGGAAAGCTATGAGTGGCGAGAAGATTTAGCTCCCGAAATCGCAAAAGCCTTGGCTGAAGCATGGGATCAACTTCTCAACAAGGCCGATAAAGTCGCAATGATTCCCATTGATGTGTTACAAAACAAA
>JBBQAD010000306.1:0-4981 GCA_038315885.1 Fibrobacteria bacterium
CCTTAAATCGCATTCCTATTCAGGAAGGTGATACCCTTTTTATCCCTGCAGGAACGGTTCATGCCATTACTGAAAATTTATTGATTTACGAAGTGCAGCAAAATTCAGATACCACCTTTCGACTATACGATTGGGGAAGGCTCGATGTTCAGGGAAAACCCCGAACCTTGCATTTAAAAGAAGCTTCCCAATGTTTGGATTTAACTTCGAGAACAGATTATAAATGCACACGAAAAGTTATTTCGCGAGAAAAATACCTGGAAGAAGAATTAGTTCGCTGCGATTTTTTTGCCCTGACAAAATTTTCTCAGATGAAAAGTTTAATCCAGTTTAAAACTTCACAGCTGAGAATTTTGACATGTATCCAGGGTGGTCTTAGAATTGCGAGTGAGGGAGGCTCACTCGACTTAAAATTAGGAGATAGCTGCCTCGTTCCCGCAGCAGCTGAGAATCTAAACATAGAGGCATTCAGTCCCGACTCTGAATTTTTGCAAACCGTGATCCCGAATTAGGGTTTGAGGGCTGCTTTTTTTTACAAAAACAGTGGCTTGGTTAACAATTGTAAACAAATTCTTGCGCAGGGAATTTTGATTAATTAGTTTTTGCCTTCTTCTTGAATTGAGGAAATCATGAAACACTTTAGAATAGTCTTTCTATTTGGAATGTTGGCTGGCAGTTTATTTTTGGCTTGCGATCAAAGTACCAGCACAGAGAAAGCGCAAAATGATGTTGAAAAAGTTCAGGTTTTTCAAGGAGCAATTTCAAAGCTTAATGCCGAAAGTCCGATGGGAACTGATTACCCCTTCGGCGGTGTAGAAAAGGTTAATCCCTGGAAATCTATTTGTAAGGAACTAAAGCCAGCCCTTGAAGTCAGCCAAGTTTGTGAAGGGGCTAAAAATATTTTTCGTGGAATCTGCAAAGATGATGGAGAAAACCCAGATTACAGCAGCTTATTTGCAACATCAAATTGTGTATCCACTAAATTTGATGCTAACAATACCGCTGATTTAGATGACGAAAATTTTGTAAGCAGCACGATGTACGATTGTATCTGTAATGGCGAGGGCTACTTTTCGGTTTTTGGATTTAGACCTTCAGCTCCAAGTGGTTTTTCAGAGCCCCGCTCGGAACCAGGTTTTTCGGAGCCCAGTACGGGATCAGGTTATTCAGAGCCAAGCATTTCGGGTGGATATGGGGAACCCTCATTACCCGAAGGCTACGGCGAACCAAGTTTGTAATACTGTTAGGCAAGCAGTGATTCTCTCAGTATGAATTCATTAAAATTCTACAGAGAAATTTTCAAATCAATTTCAATTTCACCAAAGGAGAAAAGTCCATGTTCAAAAAATTCGCATTAGTCGGTCTCTTTAGTGCCATCACGGCAGTGTCCTCAGGGGCACAGCTCAGTTCTGTTGGCTACGATGTTGACTTGAAGCAGGGCATTGCCCGACTTGATTTGGGCGGTGGTGCACTTGATTTAGGTTTGGGCTTTTTACTGGATGGCCGTGGTAAGACCGACCGTGGAGCAAAAAATAATAATTTTGCTTTTAGTGTTTCTGGTTTTTACCTCCATCCGCTCGGTGAAAGTGACAAACTCGCCATGAAATTAGCTGCAGGCGGTATTTTTAATTTTCCCCAAAATGACGATGCAGACAAATCGCTAGCAGCATTTGTGGGATTGCAACCGGAAATAACCCTGCTTGAAAAATTAATTGTAACCACTCGCTTCGGAATTAAAGCCGATATTGTTCCGGACTTTATCATGCAAAGCTCCGGCCAAGGCATCGGCATTACCGGTGGCGCCAGCTTTCGCATCAAGACCAACTAGTATTATCTAATACATCCAGAAATTGTTTAACGAAGCCGGCCTTAGGTCGGCTTTTTTATTGGATTTTTTTTCGCGATATAAAGACTTTGTCTGACTTAAGTAGCTCTCGAACTCAATCCAAGAGCTTATTTACGAGATGTTTCAAGAATATTGCTAGAAAATCCCCCTTTGCTAAGCCCACGATAACCTAAAAGCCTAACTTTCGACTAAACTTGAAGTAAGGTCGGAATTTGATCGATAGCTTAGGTGAGGATGATGAAAAGAAAAACACTTCAAATTTTGGTTTTTGCTGTTTTAGGTGCATTACTCTATGGATGCTTAATCGATTCATCTTCAGGTGAAAAACAGGGTTGCCGAGCGAATCTTTCCATTTCTTGTAGTGATACAACTCAATGGCAAACGGGAACGGGTTCCGGAATGCTTATCCGCAACTGGGATGCAGACAAAAGGATATTCTGGGAACAGTATTACAATAAAGATGGTTTTTTGGATGCTGAACAAGGGGGTCGCCGGGAATTAGATGCCCAAGGCCGCGATTCGGTAATCAGCCGTTACTATCGGCTTAACCCGGATACCTCGCTGTCTCGGCGCATTCTCATCACTTATGCATCCAATGGATTGAAATCGGAAGAGAAACACTTTGATTCCCAAAATCACCTGATTTTACACCTACAATGGAATTCGGGTAAGAAAGATACGCTATCAGAATGTTATGTCCGTGCGAAAAAAGCCTGCGAAATCACGGGAATTTATGTTACAAGCTTTGGCGATACTCTCGATGAACTATTTCAATGGAATCCAGAGGATCGCTCCTTGTGGGTACTACGCTTCAATCCAGATAGTTTGGTAGACTGGAATCTATCCTTCAAACATCTTTACACAGATTTTTTCAAAGACAGCCTTTTGCTATGGCCCGAAAGAATTAATGATGGCGATACCGCATACAAAGGCTGGGGTCTATATCACTACGATTTAAATCACAAATTGCAAAAAATTGAGATGTTTAATTCCTGGGAACCCGACAGCGCCTATGGATACATACTTTACGATGGGAAAAGCCAAGTGAAGGAAAAAATGGAAGACGGCCTAACTACTGTTTTTGACAGCAAAGGTCGAAGTGTAAAAGAATATTCCCAAGAATTCCCGGATACTTTGGTGTTCACTTATGATGAAGTGGGAAGAATCAAGCTAGAGCAGAATTTTCATCGAACTGTTCTGACCCGGCAAATAGAAAGACAATACTGGGAAGCATCCCAGATTTTAAAAATAAAGTTGGATAGTGATACAATAGAAATCAATACAGAATGGTTTGGAAGAGACGAAAAAATCGATAGTTCCTTGCAGACCAATTTAAATGGCATTGCCCTTCGGCGCATTTATAATGACTCCCAGTCAAGGGATACGTTGGTAATAAACTATGCACAGGGCCAAATAGTAAAGACAAGCCGATATCTATACCAAGGTGAATTATGGCAGGCTGAACAACGAATTGAGCGAGATTCAAATGACAAATTAATCCGCACAATTTGGATGAATGGATCAGCCCAGTGGATTAAAATCCGTTATGGCGAAGGAGAAATTCAGGACTGCCAAAAACCTTTGGATTATTTCTCTTGCAATGTAAACATACCCGACGGTACTCAAGGATTATAGTATAGATAAGGAGAAAGCCAGCGTTCAGCCTCTCCTAGACTGATGCCTTTTCTGCGGGCATAATCTTCCACCTGATCTTTTCCTAACTTGCCCACCCCAAAATAGCGTGACTTGGGATGACTAAAATACCAGCCACTAACCGAAGAGGCAGGCCACATGGCAAAGCTTTCAGTGAGAGTAATACCAACTTCTTTATCGGCATTTAATAGCGACCACAATTCGGTTTTTTCAGTATGATCGGGACAGGCCGGGTAGCCCGGAGCCGGTCGTATCCCCTGATATTTTTCACGAATAAGTTGTTCGGTACTCAAGGACTCCTCTGTTGCATAGGGCCATAGTTCGGTACGTACTTTCTTATGCATATACTCTGCCAAGGCTTCGGCCAGTCTATCTGCTAGCGCTTTAGCCAGGATGGAATGGTAGTCATCGTGATCTTTGTGATATTTTTCGAGAATTATTTCCAGACCATGGCCTGTAGTGACCGCAAAAGCACCGATGTAATCATTTACCCCGCTATTTTTGGGAGCTACAAAATCAGACAGACAAATATTGGGTAAACCCGTTTCGCGAACCATTTGTTGCCGTAGCATATGCAGTGTAGAAAATGCTTTCTCCCGTTTATCATCGGTATACAATTGGATATCTTCACCCTCCCCACTGGCAGCCCAAAAGCCTATAACAGCCTTTGCCTGTAAAAGTTTAGAGTCGGCGAACTCCTTCAAGATGACTTGGGCCTCATCAAACAATTTTTTGGCTTCAGAACCAAATTTGGGATTCTCGAATATTTTCGGATACAATCCCGGCAATTCCCAAGTCTGGAAAAAGGGGCTCCAATCGATAAAAGGAATTATTTCATGCAAATCGATGTTATCGAAAACTTTGCGACCCAAAAAGCTAGGTTTTTGAGTAACACTTTGCGACCAATCGCACTTTTCCTTATTTTCACAAGCCTTTTTAAAAGAAAGTAGCGGTTCGGCCTCGCGTCTGCCATAATGCTGCTCGCGTACCTTATCATAGCGTTCTTTTAATTCAGTTAAGTATTTTCCGCGGGTTTCTTTATTCAATAAATTTTCAGCCACTGTAACAGCTCGCGAGGCATCGAGAACATGTACAACAGGGTTCTTATACGTCGGATCGATTTTGACTGCGGAATGTGTCAATGATGTAGTGGCTCCGCCAATTAGTAGGGGTACTTCAAAACCCAGGCGCTCCATTTCGGAGGCAACGTGAACCATTTCATCAAGCGAAGGCGTGATCAGACCGCTTAGACCGATAATATCGGCATCCACCCTTTTGGCTTCTTCTAATATTTTATTGGCGGGCACCATAACTCCTAAGTCTATCACTTCATAATTGTTACACGCCAAAACAACTCCAACGATATTTTTTCCGATATCGTGTACATCGCCTTTTACAGTCGCGAGCAATATGGTTCCCTGTTTTTTGCTGTCGCCTTCGCGCTTATCGGCTTCAATGAAGGGTAAAAGATAAGCCACCGAT
>JBBQAD010000132.1:0-8452 GCA_038315885.1 Fibrobacteria bacterium
CTTTTTCAGCCCTTTGTTACTCGAGCTCCCGGCGGTCATGGTCTGGGGCTGGCATTTTGCAAGCGGGCTGTCGAAATGATGCAGGGAAAGATTGAATACATCGAGGAGAATCGGACTCCAGAGGCTCTAAATCTAAAATCTCAAGCTTGGTCCAAAGGTTTCAAACTGCGCCTGCCAAGTTATAGCCCGCCTGAGCCCGCTTGAGTCCGTAAAAGAAAGGATAACATATGAATATTCTGATCGTTGAAGATGATGTATCCACTCAGCATTTTATTTCTAAAGTCTTAGTTAAAAAGGGAATGCATGTAACCCTATGTGGAACTTTGGCGCAGGCTCGCGAGCAGATTGATTCCTGTGATGCCGTACTCTGCGATTGCGAACTGCCCGACGGCACAGGGGAACAATTGCTTCAGTTGGCTATGGAAACCCGTCCCCAGCTCGGGTTTTATTTTGCGACAGCCTTTGGCACTGTGCAGCGGGCAGTGACAGCCCTAAAAGGCGGTGCTCGGGATTTTGTTGAAAAGCCCTTGAGTGAGGCTTCCCTGGAAGCGCTTTTCAAGACTCTGCAGAAGAGTAACAGTGACTTTGAGGGTCAGACAAGTTTAAAAAATACCGGCTTAGTTTATGGCGCCGGCTCACCTCTCGAAGAGACCTTGAAGCTGACCCGGGTGCTTTCCAGTAAAAACTGTCCTGTATATATACGGGGTGAGAGCGGTACGGGTAAGGAGTGTTTTGCTCGTCTTTTACATCAACTAGGTCCCCGGGAAAAGCAGCCTTTTGTCGCCATCAATTGTGCGAGCCTAAACTTAAATCTAATGGAGGGAGAGCTATTCGGTTACAAACGAGGCGCCTTTACGGGAGCAAATAGTGATAGAGTGGGCGTGCTCGAGCAAGCCGAAGGCGGGACATTATTTTTAGATGAAGTGGGAGAGCTGCCACTAGCCATTCAGGCTAAATTGCTGCGTGCCTTGCAAGAAAAAAGCATTCGTCGTATTGGTGAGTCGCAGGAGCGTTTTATCGATTTCCGTCTGGTCTGTGCAACCCATCGCAATTTGGCAGAGTCAGTCGCCAAAGGCGAATTTAGGGAAGATTTGTTTTTCCGGCTCAACGTGATGGAGTTGGGAATAGCTCCCCTCCGGGAGCGTAGGATGGATATTCCCCTCCTGGTTAATCACTTCTTAATGAGTAACGGTCTTCCGCCGGAAAATCTCCCTACGCTTCCCGAACTCTTCTTCAGCCATCCATTTCCTGGTAATGTGCGAGAATTAAAAAATTGGGTCGATCGCTACGGTGTCCAACGCGAGTTAGGAAAAGGATGGAAAGAGGCCCTGAGCCAGGGACAGGTGTTTAGCTCCGGATTGGGAACAGAACATACCACAGATTTTATGCCTCAGCGGATTGAGATGAAATCTCCACGAATTAAAGATTCTAGGAAGAGTGATGAAAAAATTTTGGAAGCCTTGGAGAGATATAGCTTTCATCGAGAAAACACTGCGGAGGCCTTGGGAATGAGCCGCAGAGCTTTACAGTATCGGATAGCTCGGTTAAAGTCCCTAGTTCAGTCTGGTCTTTAGCTCTCTTGTGGTGTTATCTTCTATGTGATTCTGGAGGATAGAGATGCCCTATTTGGTACTGCTTCTTGTATTGGCCTTTAGCGCATGTAAGCAAGAAAGTATGGACCTGGCCGAAAAGCAAACCCGTTTAGAACAACAATCCCAATGGGAACGCTATCAACACAAACAGGAAAAAAAATCAGCACCTGCTTTACCCCAACTTGGCAATGAAGGTGAATTTACAAGGCCTATACCTGCCTGGAAAACCAAGGCAGAATCTTTGAATTCATTGATTCTGGTTTGGGAAGATCTGCCGGATAAACAAAAGCTTTTTGGTCACCTATTAGTCTGCTTTATTGGAATGATCTACCTCTGGGCCTTGGGTCATTTTTCAGATACACCCCCGGGACTCTTTAAGTGTTTACTGCTCAGTGCCGGTTTGGAGGTATTGGTTTTTTCAGGCTTGCCATTTTTGCCCTTTGTTGTTTATCTCTTGGGTCTGATTTTTTTTGCAAAATTCCGGATAGTTTCTGCTTTTTTTGTAACACTGATTTACTGGATTATACGGCTGGTCTTGACTACAGCCTTTCTACCCTTCTTAGCCCAAGTATTACAATTTATGGAATCACTGGCTGATCCCATAAAACAGCGTTAAAGCCCAATTCTCAAATAAAGTCAGGGAACGAAGTCAGGCTTATTTTTTCAGCTTAGTCTGATAGGCTTTTAATTGAGCTTCAATGTTTTGAATTTTGCTTTTGACGAGTTGCAATTGAAACTGGTCGTTGTTGAGTTTGGCATCTTCTCTGCGTAATTCCGCGCTGGCCCGTTTTGTCCGCTGCCTGAACTCGTATAGCCCTTTGACATATTTTTCCTGGGTATTAAATTCATTACTTAATTGTTGATTGAAATCGTCATTAGTAGGAAGGCCAGCTTTTTGGCTTTCGCTAGATCTAGGTGAAACCACTCCGGATTTACCACGATTATTTGTTACTAATTTGCCCTCGCTTCCAGATTGTAGTTGTAATTGCAGGCGTCCAAGAAAACCTTGCTTTGCCGAACTCGATCGGGCTTGGATGGCGATTAAGTTAACACCCTTATGTAATAGAGGTTTCAGGTTAAAAGATTTCATGATTAACGCATCAGTTCCTCCCGATTTATCCCGGAAAATTTCTTTGCCATTGATATAGAGAATAAAATCTTCTTCCACAGTCATATCCAAAATGGCACTTAATATTTTGTCATCAATACTAATTAAACGCCTCAAGTAGACTTCTTTAGAGGCGTTGATATCCCAGATGGCATCGGGAACCGTGCCTGGCATATCTGCTGAACCGGAAAGTTCGCTACGAACCACGGGTCCAAACAAATTGGCGGTGGCTTTCGAAGAGGTATCACTCTCCCAACCTGAAAAAGCAGTTCCCGAAGCCCACCAATGATGATCGCTGGTGATGTCAAGTTCTGTAACACCGCTGGCCCTTGGATGCTTCTGGGGATCGAGTCTTTGTAACACAATTTCAACTTGCCGACTCCAGATATCTGTCAATTGATCTTGAGCGCTCCTTTCTGCTGACTGTTCTAAGATGGGAATCGCCTTATCTTGTATTTCAAAAGCCAAATCTTCCATCTGGAACGAAAGCTGCTCAGACTCATCTTCTGAAAGGGCCTGGTTGGATTTTTGGGGATTGTTTAACATTTCAAAAGCAAGGTTAGCATAGCGGGCCCCCAGTAGATAATTTTCCTTGCTATACTTCTGCCTGGCTTCAGCTCCAAATCCGCTTTTGTCGTCAACATGTGCCAACCAAAAATCGCGCAAGAGATCGATGGCTTTAAGAAAATCAGGTTTGGTTTTATCCAATACTTTTGAACGGTAGATGTAATAACTCAAAGGCTTCGCTTTGATATCCTCTGGAATGGGTGCGTTCTGTATCAGATAGGCAGCTTCCAAAGTCCATTTGGAAAGCGTCCAGGGTATCTCGGCTATTTTATTTGTTACAGAATCCCTATATAAAAGTGTCTCTTTGTCTAGTTTGTCCTGGGGAATGCTGGCAATGAATTCGATACTTTTTTGATAGTAGGGCAGAGCCTGCTCCAAAAGTTTTCCGCTGGCCGATAGCAATTTCATTTCTTCAACTGCCTGTTTAGCAGAATTGGACTCTGGCACTCTGTCTTGACCCTTGTAGGCATAAGCAAAGTCTTCAAATAGCAGGCCGATGGTGAAAGCTGATTTCACCGAATTTTGTGTACCATATTCAATAGCTTTGGTGTAGGCTTCACTTGCTTTTGCCAAGGCTTCTGCCTTTTGCTTGCGCGCCGCGTCCAGCGTTTTTGGCAAACCCTTAATTTCAATCTGTCGATAGTCTGTTGCCAATATTCCGGCCAATTCATACTGCGCCTCAGCCGCAAAGTAGCCTGTAATGGGTATACCCTGTCGTTTTAGTTGATCGCTGCGGGCAATCGCACTTTCAAAACCCTCTTTAGCCAAGCGACTGTTGCCCATAGCCTGATTAGCTCTGGCGGTATACACTCGTGCTTCAATTTCTTGTTCGGTACCCAGGTACCGAGTGTAATAACGTTGAAAGACATCAAGCGCCTTTTGGTAACGCTGGCCCTTGAGATAATATTTACCGGCCTCAAAAAGCAGTTTGGGTACATCGGCTTCGTCAGGAAAAAGTCGGGCGTAGCGCTCATTGGTAGCTGCGACCATGTCAAAGTTTTTCAGCTTTTCATAGTCGAGGGCGATATTAAACAAAGCGTTTTTTACTTGGGGCGATTGGGGATACCGACGTATCAGCTCCTCATACGCTTCGATGGCAGCTTCCCATTTCTGCATTTTTTCCTGGTCATCGCCGGCATTAAAAAGGGCTCCATCAGCATATTTCGAGGAGGGAAAAAGCCGTGCAAGTTCGGTAAAAGCGGAAGAAGCTTCTGTATACATCTCCTTCTTTTCAAAGGTTTCCGCACCGGTAAACATGGCTATGTCGGCCAGGGAACTTGTTGGGTAGCGTCTCGCTGTTGCAATAAAAGCCTTGGCGCCCTCAATTAAATGTCCTGCTTTTACAAGAGTCTCGGCAGCCCGATAGCTGCACTCCACTCGGCCATCATCTGCCATTTTCTTATACTTCGGGTTGTCGGTTGACTGATACAAACTATCCCACCATCGCTCTGCTTCAGTGAAGTTTCCTTGCCCCAGATTGGCCCGGGCTAGTAACGAGAGCGCTTCATCGCGTTCTGATCTTGTGTTACTATGGGAAAGAACATTCGTATATCCTGGAATCGCATCGGCAAAACGGCCCCGATTGAAAAAGATGTTTGCTTCTACCAACTGTAAGGCGCCTAATGTCGGGTCTTTGGGATAAAACTTTCGAAAAGCCCTAGTAGCTGTAATGATATTTTTTTCCAAATCGGTGAGAATGGTATCCTTGGCGAGACTGCCCGTATCAATCGTCGAACGGGCAGCTCCACTTTCCCACATTTTCTGGGCTGTGGCGACTGCATTGAGCAGGGCCTCGTGGCGATACAAAGTGTCTGGGTACTCGGTTGCAACCCGTAGAAAGGTTCTATAGGCAGCTGCGGGATTATCTAAGCGACGATCGAGAATAACGGCCAAATTCCATACGGCACCATATGTTTCAGGGGCATCGGGATATTCTTCATCAAGCCGATTGTAACTCTTGGCAACACGCATGAACAGTTCTCGATCGTTGTTTTCTTGTGCTCTTCGTAAGAGGTTTTCTGTCGAATTTAAGAGAATTTTAACTGCCTGCGAATCCACAAATGCCAACGTGGCGCTATCACTGGTTGATTCATACCATTTAGTTCCACGGCCAAAGGTATCGAAAAAATCCAGCTGAGCCCTTTCAGCCAATTCAGTTTGTGACAACTTGGTGTAATTCTGTGCCAAGAGTAACATGGCCCGAGGCGCACTTGCCGATAAGGGAAAACGTGAGAGTAATACATTTAGAATATTACCCGTTTTGGCCAAATCGGAATTGGTATTGCTGATAAGGGCCATCTCTAGCAGAACTTTGGCTGCATAATTATCATTTCCAATTAGTTGTAGAAATTTAAGTGCATCTTCAACGTCACCACCTTCTGATAAGGAAACTGCGAAGAACTGAACGGCTTCGTCCCGTAACAGCGGATTGCTCATCAAGCGTTTATTTGATTGCTCATCGAAGCTGAGTTTCACTTCTTCTATCAGGTGTCGAAAGGTGGCAATAGCCTCAGTGTAGTTATCTTGTTGAAAGTAACACCACCCCAACTTGTAGACAGCTTCTGCATACAAGGGGTCTTCCGCCGGTACCTTTTTAAATGCTGTTGCTGCAAGGCTATAACCCTGGCCATTGCCGGCGCTGGGATGGGCAAAGTAATAATCGCCAATTTTGATCTGCGAATTGCTGAAGTATTCTGAATTGGGAAACTGTACAGTTAATAACTGTAAATCGGCAATGGCTGCTTCTTCGTGACCTTCCCGCAATAGACAAATAGATTTATAAAAGAGGGCGGCATCATGTACTTCGGTATGAGTAGGTTCATTTAAAATGCGTGAATAGATGGCAATTGTACTGTCGTAGCGAAGGGTTGGGAAAGGTATCTCTTCTTTGGAATTCTTTCGCTCCGCTTCTTGGGTCATGCGGTCATAGCGATCGAGTTTTACGTTGAGTTCTTCGGTTTCCCTTTCATAATACAATTCGGCCAATCGCATCAGTATCTGTCCGTTATACTGAGAAATGGGAAAAATGTGTAACATCGAATGGATATCTTCAATCAGTTGGTTCCGTTCTTCGTCGATAACCTTTTCATAATACGCAGCCTCTTTTTTTAAAGCACTCACCTTGCTATCAATTTTTTTGATTTCTAGACCAGCATCATCTTTGCCATTCAGTCTTTTAGAAGAACCCTTAGAATCCTTTTCTTGGGATGACTCATCCTGCTTTTTCAGTGACTTTTCAGAATCTTGTGACCAGATGGGAGTGCTCAGAATCAGTAGCATAACAAAGAAAAACCGGGCTGCTAATTGAAACAGAAATGGACAGGAGAAGTCTAATTGTGGTTTTAGGAGGTGACCAGAGCAGATTGGCTTCATTTCAACTCACCTGATTGGAAATCGGCATCCTTTTCAGGATCCGATTTTTTCCATTTCTTTTTGGCGGGAGTCTGCATGACTTTTAACTCTGCTTTTTTCTCTTCCAATTCAGATAGTTGCTTATAAATATCCTGGTAAGTTGATTTCAGTCTTTGATAGCGAATAAATCCGAAATCAACATATTTAGCCTGCACATTTTGTGTCTCTACATTGAGGCCAACCTGTTCTTGATTCAGGGCCTGTAACTCGCTCTCCAGTTTTTCCAAATGAATCAATTCGACTTGCAAGCTATCTAATCTTGAAGACGCCTGGATGGCGGTGTTTTGCTGGGCTTTTAATTGTTGTAATGAATCTTCTAACGATTTTTTTTTGGCCTGGGTAATTTCTAGAAAGCGCCGTTCTAAAAATCCTCCGACTTTGATTCTTTTGGAGAGTGTTCCAGTAGGATCGAGTCTTTTTTTTAAACTGGACAATTTAATTTCCAGAACTTCTCCTGTATGTCGGCGCTTTTCCCTCAAAGACTCTAATTCTTTCAAATGTTGCGCCGAAAGATGGTTAATATCGTAAGAGATCAAATTGGCCCAGCCTCTTCCAACATTCTGGACCAGCAGTTTTTCTTCTTCAATTTGAAAAAACAACCTTGTCAAAAGTGCGAAAAGCCCCAGGTTTTCACGAATTTCCTGGTTTTTGAGACTGTCGTGCATTGCTGTGTAACAGTCCATCAAAAGGAGTGATGATTCGAAGATATAATCAGGATTTTTTACCAGGGGATTGCATAGTGCGATTGCTTGTTTGTAATTCTTATCAGAAATATGCACTTCGGCTCTGCGTAAAAGTGACAGAGGTCCAGATGGAGAATTAAGGTCAACCTTGGAATAGTATTGCAAAGCGCCTTCTTTATCCTCTTTTAAAAAGTACACGGCGCCTAAAAGCAGCAATGATTCATTTTTCAAATCTGAATTTGTTGTGTTGGTGCTAATCACCTTTAACTTCATTTCAGCAGAATCCAAGACATTTAATTCAATAAAGCAGAGGGCCTGTAAAAAATTAGCCGGATCTGAATAGGGTGATTTTGCTGAGATCATTTTGGAAATATTCGTTAGTTCTTGGCATTGCTGCCGCTTCACCTTCGACTTCATCAAGGTGTAAGTAGCTGCAGCACTTAATGGATGTTTAGCATCATTTTGCAAAAACCGATTATAAAGGCTGTCTAGAAGGCCATAAGATTCGGCATGATAGGCGCTTTCCATCAAGCGGAATTGGGCTTGGGCTCGATACCGACTGTTTGGATAATATTTCAGCAGCGCCGCATAATTGGAATCCGCAAGGTTGAGATCTAACTTACGGTAACACTCTCCCAGCATGAAGTAATACAGATCCAAGCGACCGTCTGGAAGTTGTAACGATTTTAACCTTTCAATATCAGAGGCCACCGCACGCAAGTTTCCAGCTCGGTAATTGGCCACACTTCCGCTTAAAGCTTCCAGTTTTAATATTTCGGACTCAACGACTGGGTCAAAGTAACTGTTAACTGCATCGTGATAAATAAAGTCTGCGGCGCTTTGAGCTTGCAAAATTGAAACTGGAACCAAAAGAAAAAAGCTAAGGAGTAACACATACCACTTTAAGCTCAAGGAGAATTGGACTAACTTGAAATCAATTATTGGCAACAACGAAACCCCACTGCTGCCGATTTTTCACCAATCTTGGCTGGAAAACGATCCGCACAGGAAGCCGTCTGCAGGGACCGGAATCCTCCTCCCACTAATAGATGCTGCCCAGAGGAATGATAGTCTTCTACCCATTCCCATAA
>JBBQAD010000409.1:0-3711 GCA_038315885.1 Fibrobacteria bacterium
TCGAGCCCAGTCTATAGAAGCCTTTGCCTCGGGAAAGGGAATCAATGTCGCCCAACTCCTGCGAAAATGGGGACACGAGGTTCTGCTCATCCAGATACTCGGTGGCAAGCGGGGTGAACAGATTGAAAAATACTGTTTGAAAATTGGAATCGAAACCCTTTCGGTATGGAGTAAAAACGAAACTCGTATTTGTAATACCTTGATTGATGAAGGTCAGCAAAGTGTGACAGAACTGATAGAACCTTATACAGTTGAGCCTAATCTAGAGGAGCGATTCTATGATTCTCTTCCTAAGTCTATTCAGTCAGATGCCTTGGTTTTCTGTGGAACGGCTCCCAGCGGACTCTCTCAAGCGGTCTTTCCAACTATTTCAAAAGCAATCGCGTCAGACTTCACTCTAGTTGATAGCTACAAAAATTTGTCAATCCAGTGGCTACAGACGGTAGATTGCGTCAAAATAAACCTGGAAGAATATTCTGTTTTGTATCCCCAGTTAATGGAATCAAGCAAGCATTTGAATACATTAAAACTACCCATACTCTGTGTTACAGCCGGCAAATACGCTGCCCAATATTTACAGTGGACTGGCTCAGAATATGTTCCCATTACGATCATAATTCCAGAAATAGCACCCATCAAAAATTCAATTGGGGCAGGGGATACCGTATGCGCTGCCATGATAGATGCGCATTTACGCGGTAGATTATCGCAAGATGGATTTCTTGAGGGACTTGCAATGGCAAGCGCCTCTTGTCTAAGTCTGAGACCCTGTGAATATGCTGAAAAAGACTTTGCAGACCAACTCAAGAAGATTCAAGAATTAAATCCTACTTTCTCGAAAGTATGAATCAGGAGAGAACTGTTGCCAATACATCCAGTGCGATAAATCGCATGAACACAAAACCACTATTGATAATTGCAGCAACTTCTTTTGAATTACAATCCTGGTTAAGCAGGATCGAGCTGGAGTTACTGGAAAGCCATGGAATTCTAGCTCGCAAAGCCCCCTTGCCTTCTGGAAATCGCGTTATTGTTGCCTTGACGGGTGTTGGAATTCCTTACAGCCAATACCGCTTACATCAGCAATTACAAAGCCACAGTCCCTGTGCCGTTCTGCAAATCGGAATCGCCGGAGCTTATCCCAGTTCCAATTTGAAAATTGGAGATTGTGTCACTGTCGTTGAGGAATGCTTTGCAGATGTGGGTTTTGAACTACCGGAGAGCCCAAACTTTTCCTGGATTGGTGATGGAAATCTGGATAAGGGATTTTACTCCCACACTCTAACTTTGGGTCTTGGTTTTTCTTATGGTATTGTTCCTAATGCAATCGATGCCCTGCCTCAAGTAAAAGGCTGTACTGTTAATATGTGCAGTGGAACAAAAACGACCGGACTGTTTCGCTCCCAACATTTTAAGGCTCAGGTTGAAACGATGGAAGGAGCGGTACTGGCATTACTCAGTGGGCAAGAAAAGATTCCCGCGGCTCAAGTTCGCAGTATCAGTAATTTGGCTTCCCAGCGAGAGATGCGAAATGAAAATATATTACTGGCAATTAAAAGCCTGGGCGATTGGATGAAAATCAATTTTGGTTAGCTTTGCAGTATGCAAGAATTAAGTGTTGGAATCTCCCCCTGTCCCAATGATGTATACATATTTTCTGGACTTATTTTAAAAAAAGTTGAAATTCCTAATTACTCCCTCAAGTTTGATTTTCAGGATGTGGAAACCCTGAATCTGGCCTCTCAGCAAAGTCGCTACGATGTCCTTAAAATAAGTGCGGCAGCCTATCCACAGTGTCAACAGGCGTATCAATATCTCGACTGTGGCGGTGCACTTGGAGAGGCTTGCGGCCCCCTATTGTTAACAGGTGGAGCTGACTTCGATCCAGAAAAAGAAATTCTTGTTCCAGGTAAACTTACCACAGCCAATTTTCTATTAGACTATTGTTACCGTGGTGCCTTAAAGAAACGCTTTTTGCCTTTTGATATTATATATAACGAATTACTAAAAGACCGAAATTGCCAGGGTTTAGTGATACATGAAAAGAGATTTACATATAAAGAGGATGAGTTACATTTAATTCGCGACTTAGGTGAATTCTGGGAGCAAAAAACTGCAAGTCCCATTCCCTTGGGATTAATTGTGGTATCCCGAAAAAATTCACATGAACTGACTAACGAAGTTAGTGATTATAAGGCATACACAAAGTTTAGCCAAGCAATTCGCGAAAGCCTTAGGTGGGCCAAAGAAAATGAAAAGGAAGCCATTGAATTGTGTCAGCAATATTCCAAAGACTTAAGCCCCAAAATAATCAGTGCGCACATCAGTCTCTATGTAAACCAATACTCCATGGAATTAGGCGAAAAAGGGGAGAGAGCTTTACAAAGACTCTTTGCACATAAGCCCCATCCACCAAGCTAAGCGGAGCAGCCCAGGAATATTCTTCCTATCGCCTGGAAATATTTTCCCAAAATAAATTTTTCAAAAACCCAGATTCACCAAGTCTGGCCAAATCAATTTAAAAAGTGCTCCCCATTTCTCTTTTCGGCATTTTTTGAAAAAACTTCAATGGCGCGTTTATTGCGTTCCTGTTCTAATTAGCAGAAGGACAGGTTTATGGTCAATGGTCTTTACACAGCATCACTCGGCATGATGCATTTGCTTCGAAAACAAGAAATCAACGCCAATAATTTGGCGAATGCGAATACAACCGGCTTTAAAACTGCAGAATTACTGACTCGAACCGAAGTCACCATTGATAGAAATGACGAATTAAAATTGCATCAAGATGAGGATCAATATCTTGACGAAGTGCATACCTCCTTTGACCAAGGACCCCTCATTCAAACCGACAATAATCTTGATTTGGCAATTTCTGGAAAAGGTTTTTTCCTAATTGATACACCTCAAGGCAAGTTTTATACACGCAACGGAAGTTTTGCCGTCAACTCTGACAATGAACTGGTTACATTCAACGGACACAAGGTTCTAGCTGATAACGGTGACAGCATCATAGTCCAATCCCATGATTTTAGTGTTGCATCCGATGGAGGACTCCATGCCAATAGCAAAAAAATTGGACAATTAGGGGTTTTTAATTTCCCTGATGCAAACAAACTTTTATCTCAAGGTGACGGCCTATATGCCAACCCTGATCTTGTAAACAATCAGCCAATGCCCGATGACACGGCGAAAGTACAGCAAGGTTATCTTGAAGCATCCAATGTTGATACCGTAAATTCGATGATCAGAATGATAACCTACTACCGAAATTATGAGGCCGATCAAAAAGTGGTCCATGCCATCGACGAAACCATTGAAAAAGCAGTGAACCAAATTGGCGTTGTGGGATAAGCATAAATAAACCAGCGCCAGGGAGTCTCATCCATGATTAGAAGTCTATATACAGCCGCTACCGGAATGAAAGCCAATCAAATGTATGTCGATAGTATCTCTCACAACCTATCGAATGTAAATACAATTGGTTTTAAGAAAAGCAAGCTGGAGTTCCAAGACTTGCTGTATCAGACTCTTTCTGAACCCGGCGGTGGGAAAGAAGATGGGGCCAAAGACCCGGCGGGCTTACAAGTAGGTTTAGGCGTACGCAGTATTGCCAATCAAAAGGTTTTTACCCAGGGAAATCTGCAACAAACCAGAAATCCCACTGATTTGGCAGTCAGTGGAAGAGGCTTTTTTCAAGTCAGCCTGCCC
>JBBQAD010000024.1:0-14378 GCA_038315885.1 Fibrobacteria bacterium
AATTTCATGCTGGTCTTTGCCTTGCAGTGCCAAACGCAGCATATTGACACGGTCGGTGAAGCTAGCATAGACCTTGTCTTTATGGGGAGCCTGCGCGGAGGGAATCCAAATAATCAGATCAAGATTAAAATGATGGAGTGCTTTCTGTGATAGACCGAGGTGACCATAATGCACCGGATCAAAGCTTCCCCCAAAGAGGCCAACTCTCACAACTGCTTGTCGCTCTGTTCTTGTGCGGCTTTTTCTTTTGCTTTACGTTTGGCGAATCGTTTTCGAGCCTTTTCAAGGTCAGCGTAGGCTTCTGTTATTTTCTCTTTAAAATCGTCATTTTTCGCAATGTTATCGAACTGCCCTAAATAACTCTCTGCCTCATCAAATTGTTCCATTTTAATGTAACACTGAGCCAGGTTTAGGGTGACTTCCCGTTTGTCGATCCATTCACCATAGTCATTCAGCACCTCTTTGTAATAGATTGCAGCAGCCTGCGCTTCATCCATACGCAGATATAGTCGGGCAATCAGCATATCTTTTTTTGCCAGTTTTTTTTGTAACACTGCAATGCTAGCTTTGGCGCTGTCGGAATACTTTGAGTCTCCATGGTCATTCAGAAACTTTTTAAAAGACTCCAGTGCTTCAATTGTCAGTTCTTGGTCGCGGTGCGGGTTTAAAGATTGTTTGGATTGGCTGACTGCCAAACGGTACTTGGCTACCTCACCAAAACGGTCAGAAGAGGGGAATTCACGAACGAAGGACTTGTATTCACTTTCCGCTTCCATCCAGTCACCAACCAAGAAGTAACTCTCAGCTAATTCAAATTGGGCTTGTTCGGTAAATTGAGAGCCAGGGCAATCGGTTAATAAATCATTGTAACCTTGGCGTACATCGATGTAGCGTTCCTTATCAAATTTTTCCTTCAGTTTTGTGTAGCGGTCGTTACACGATTCCTCATGACTTAATTTTTTATGACGGGAACAGCTAAGCAAAACGAAGCATAGACTCGCATAAAAGGCCCATCTGGAAAGGGAAAATAGGAAAGAAGCTGGGGCATTTAGCCAGGATGAAAACATGATGAATCCTTGTATCGAGCAGGCTAGCGCAGCTTGGACAGCTCAGCCCGAGCCCGGCCTACATATTCGCTGTCAGGATACAAAGATAATACTTTCTGGAACTCCTCTGCCGCCTGCTTTCTATCACCCAGCCGCAGGTAGCTATAGCCTAATTTCAATTGTGCATCATCCCCTTTTTCAGAGTTCGTGTAGGTAAAAACCTTTTGAAACGCCGCGATGGCCTTCGCAAAATTACCTAAGGCAAAGTGACACTCACCAATCCAATAACTGCAATTATCGGAATACGAACCAGAGGGATAGCGCGCCATCACCTCTTCGAAGGCGGCAACGGCCTTATCATATTGGCGGGCGTAGTACAGATCAGAAGCCTTTTTATACAGATCAGATTCAGTTTGATCAGGAGCAGGAGCTGAGCGATCGGGTTTAGGATTGGGTGTAAAAGTGCTGATTGCATTTTTCTTTCCAATTCCTTCGGTGGGAGAGGCCTTCAATCGCATCACTTCTTTTTCCATAATGCGAAATTCTTCAGTTAAAATGGCCAATCGATTTTCCATTTCCTCCAATTTTGCGGCAGACAAGTTGGCGAGTTCTTCACTCATCAGCAAAAGCCGGTTTTCCATCTCGGTCAGTTTAGAGCTGACCATTTCAAGGTCAAGTTTGTTCTCATTCGAAAGCTTCAGTGCTTCGTCTGAATTCTGTTTTACTTGAATGACATCAATTTCTGGTAAAATAGGGTCATTTCGTGAAGGACCCTGGGTCGTTGCACAACCCGATATCAACAGTGCGAGCAAAAATAAACCAACCGCTAGTATAGGCGCCAATCTTTCGGTAAAGCGTACGGCTAAAAGTCGTCCGAAACTAAAGTGACTTGCGCGACAGTTCATGACTAGGGCTCCAAAACATTGGTTTCTTAAAGTATCTCATTTTCCTCAACTTTTCGCAAATATTCCACAACTCTGGAGTGCTTTTTGTATATTCTTCCACAATGAAATTGGCATGGTATGTCCTGAAAGAGCATATCGCGCCTTTCTTCTACTCACTCTTACTCATCACATTTCTTTTTTTAATTCAGTTTCTGGTGCAGATTCTGGATAATATTTTATCCAAGGGCTTAAACCTTTGGGTTGTCTTAGAAATCGTCATTCTCAATTTGGCTTGGATGGTTGCTCTTTCCATACCCATGGCTGTATTGGTTGCAACTCTGATGGCTTTTGGCAGGCTTGCTGCTGATAATGAAATAACGGCCATGAAGGCGGGCGGCATCTCACCCTTCAAGGCTATGCTTCCAGTACAATTGGTTGCTTTGTCTCTCTGCCTGGGCTTGATTTGGTTTAATAATTACATCCTTCCCGATGCCAATCACCGGGCAGCCGCCTTAAAATCAGATATTACCCGCAAGCGCCCCGAGGCCTTAATCCAACCGCGAACCCTTATAAAAGACTTTGAAGATCATCGCATTTGGATTGAAAGACTCGATAAAAATTCAGGCGTGATGACGGGCATCAGCATTTATCAGTTTGAGAAGGGAAAACCTGTTCGACTTATTTATGCAGATACGGGTCGCATTGCCTACGCTGAAGGGGGCAAGAAATTATTAATCCACTTGCGCTCAGGTACCAATCATGCCATCGATGATAAAAACGAAAACAATTACATTCGAGTTCACTTTCGTCAACAAACTATTTCCATCGATAATGTCGATGCTAGCCTCACTCGACATGAACGCAGTTATCGGTCGGATAGAGAAATGTCGGTGCAAGATATGTATCACGAAGTCTTGGCCAGCCGTAACCGAAAGGAAGATATCTACCATGAATATCGGGAAAAGGTTTTTGATGACATGCGAGGTCAGGCTTTAGTATTGAAGTCGGATACATTATGGTCAGATTTTCAAGCGGGAAAAGAGGAAGAATGGTGGGGCGATACCGCCCCCGGTGAAAGCATCTTTGGAAAAGTGATTCAGCAAGAGAAAGACAAAAAATACTTTGTAGGCCGCTGTCAGCGAAAGGTGGAGTATGAAGAACGTCAGGAGAGTATGTATCTGGTCGAGATTCATAAAAAGTTTTCAATTCCTGTAGCCTGCTTGGTTTTTGTATTAATTGGTGCCCCTTTGGGAGTAATGGCTCGTCGGGGCGGCATTGGTGCAGGCAGTATTTATAGTATTGTCTTTTTTCTGCTCTATTGGGTTTGCTTGTTGCGAGGTGAAACAATGGCTGATAATCTGACTATTCGACCCTGGCTCGCAATGTGGGCACCGAATATCATTGTTGGTTGCATCGGTTTATTTTTAGTGATACGTATGGCCAAAGAAAATTATCTCAATAATGAGGGACCTCTGGGACGATTCTGGTTATTTGTAAAGCGAATCTTTTCTAAAAAAAATCCCATAAAAAAGGATGTTTCACGCCCTAAACCAGCGAATAACTCTGCCCTGTCTTCAGAAGATTCCCCTCCTGAAAATTTCGAACTCAAATGAATAAATTTACACTTTATCTCCTGCGCAGTTTTCTGTTTCTTTTTTTTCTTTGCACAGTTGGAACCGTAGTCATTTTTATTGTGTTGGATTTTGTCGGTAACAGTCGTGTCTGGTTGCAGAGGCCGCCTGAAGAAGTTTATACCTACTACCTGAATTACATACCTCAAATTGTATTTCTAATTCTGCCCATTTCAATTCTCTTAGCCACAGTTTTTACGACGGGAGCGATGGCACGCCATCTAGAACTAGTGGCTTTACGAGCCACGGGACTGTCAATCTACCGGATTTTTCTCCCCTTGTTTTTATTTGGGATCTTCGCTACAGCAGGCATGTTTTATTTTGGAGAAAAAGTTGTTCCCGCCTCCAATCACATTATTTTCAAAATAAGGGAGCCGCAAGCAGAACAGCGGGGGCCAGAAAATTTAGGAGACCCTTCTGAGCGCTATAATTTTTTATTCAATGGTTCAGATGGGACCACCTACTTCATGCGTTTCTACAGCAGTCACTCGAAAAAGGGACAAGGAGTTACACTGCTCCGCAAAGAAAAGGGCATTTTGCTAACGCGTTACGATGCTCAAGCTATTGAATGGGATGGGAATCACTGGCGTTTGATTAAGGGCTCTGAACGTCATTTTGTGAATAAGGGATTAGAATCAAAAACATTTGAAGAAAAATCACTTCCTTTTTTGGCTGACGGACCGAGCGACTTATTACAGGATAAGACCGTTCCCGATGAAATGAACTTACTTGAATTACAACATCAAATGAACATTCTAAAGCGAATGGGGGAGCCTACTTTTTTTCTGGAAACTCACCGATACTTTCGTTTTGCTTCTCCCTGGGTGAATTTTTTTATGGTCATCCTGGGTGTATCGATGGCATGTCACTCGGTTCGTTCGGGTCTTGCAAAAAATTTCGGTCTCGCCCTCTTGGTAACCTTTGCCTATTATGTTGCACTTCGCTTTGGCCTGGTACTTGGATTTAACGGAACATTGACGCCCATAGTTGCCGCCTGGATTGGCTATGTCATTTTCGGAAGCCTGGCCTTTATTCTTTTATGGCGAGCGGGTCGCACATGAGCCTGGCCTGGCTCTTTTTGGGAGGCTTTCTTTTCGGATTAGGTTTTCTCTCCGGGTCTTGGGTCTACGCTTTTCCCTTTGCAATTCTTGCTCTTGCCATGAGTTGGTTAACCCGTAACTCTATTTCAGTTTTTGAAAAGAAAGCTCTTGTCCCAGTGGATGAAACTCCTGACTTACGTTCAAATTTTCTCAAACAGGGAACCGAAGGCGCAAAGAGTGCCGATGCAGAAGAGTCGATGCCCAGTCGGGAAAAAAGAAAAGCAGCCATCAGAAAACTAGAAGACACTATTGATTTAAATCTCCTCGATGCTTTATCAGTTTTGAAAGAATCGATTGAAGCCCATAGCCTATGCATTTTTTTCCCTGGAAGAAATGAAGGCTTATACCTAAGGGTTTGGACCACAGAAGCCGACTCTGTTATACCGGGTGCTCGAATAGCCATGGGACAGGGCCTGGTGGGTCAACTATTAAAGGAAGGCGTTCGCAGAGTGCTTGAGGGTGATGTGATCACGGATTCACGGCAACTGTATTACTATAACGATAATGAAAAGGTGCGTTCGATTGCCGGAGTACCCATCATTGTAGAAGATATCCGTCGCGGGGCAGTATTGATTGACAGCCTGAAAGCCAAAGCTTTTGACACGAAAACCATTCAGCACCTGGAAAATTTTTCCAATGTAGTCGGTCACTTGGTGTATCACGCCTATATGGAATTTGAAAACGGATTTCAAAAGGATCAGTTGGTTGCTCTGGCTAACTATCAACGAAAATTTTTAGAAAACATGTCAGAAAAAGAAATTGTGAAATACGTTCACCAGTATATGGAACAGGCTGTTGAAGGTGAACGGCATATGCTTTTAGCCAGAAAAGAGTTTGGCTCAGATGAGGCAGAGGTGCTAAATGTTTCAGGATTGGATACTGATTTTTACCAAGGCTTTGTTTTTCGGATTTCGGAAAAAGGGATTGTATCACTAGCTTTCGAAAAAAATCAAATTGTTAATCGGCGTTTCTCTCGGGGAGACGTGATTCCAAGGTTAAGCCCTCGTGAAAAATCGAATGATCAATTCCGATCCCTGCTTGCCGTTCCGGTCTTTACTGACCGGGGTACCCAAATGGTTTTGGTGGTTGAATCCAATCGATTGCCCTGGTATAGCGATCATCAGAAGCAAATGCTGATGACCATTGCTAGGGCCGCTGGTTTTTCGCTTTCGCGAGCCTGGCTCTATGAAGAAAAATCGCAACTGGCGAGCCGTGATGGACTAACTGGACTTAATAATCATCGATCTTTTCAAGAACAATTCAAAAATGAGCTAATGCGGGCTCAGAGATACAGTTACAAAGTGGCTGTGCTTATGCTGGACATCGATTATTTTAAAAAAGTAAATGACAGCTACGGACATCCGGTGGGAGATGTGGTTTTACGGGAAGTGGCAAAGCTAATTTTGCAGAGTGTTAGACAGGGAAGCGATCAACTGGCGCGCTACGGGGGTGAAGAATTTGTTTGTATGCTGGTCGATACTGATATCACAAAAGCAAGTGAAACGGCAGAACGCATTCGATCTTCTGTGGCAGCTAAGTCTTATGATATCGGCAACGGGCAAGTGATACAAGTTACCCTTAGTATTGGAGGAGCACTATTTCCCGATGATGCCAAATACGGCAAAGAGCTGCTCGAACTTGCCGACAAGTCCCTTTATAAGGCCAAGGAGTCAGGCCGAAACCGCGCTATATTCTATCACTAATTATGTTTACACTAATTGATTGGCTGGTATTAGCGGCTTATTTTTTAGCCATGGCCGGGCTGGGATTCTGGTTTTCCCGCTCGAACCGGAATTTCTCTGACTATATGTTTGGCGGGGGCAGTATGCCCTGGTTGGCGGTTGGAATATCTCTAATCGCAACCTCGGTCAGCGCCTCCACTTTTTTAGGCAACCCGGCAGATAGTTACGCCAATGATCTTCGATTTCTGATGCTCAATTTCGGAAGTCTAATTGCCATTGTTGTTGTGGGAGTAGTTTTTATTCCGCGTTTTCGGGCAGCAGGTATTTCTTCCGCCTACGAATTATTGGAAAGGCGATTTTCTCGACCTATTCGTTTGCTCGCAGCTACACTCTATTGTTGTCACTTATTGCTGCGCTGCGGTATTCTGCTTTACGGCCCTGCCCTGGTGCTTAAAAATATTTTTCACATCAGTCTTTTTCCCTCCATTCTTGCCATGGCCCTCATTGCAACTGTATACACCTACTTCGGCGGAATCAAAGCGGTAACCTGGACAGATGTTGCTCAGTTTCTCATTTTTTTTGGAGGCGGGCTGATTGTTATCTGGGTCTGTTCGCAGCAGAGTGGCGGACTAAGAGAAACATTTACACTGGCCTTGCGAGAGGGCAAGCTAAGGTGGTTCGATGGCAGTTTTAATCCCGCCAGCGCTCGCAATTTTGTTTCAGCAGGACTAGTCTATGCCGTTTTTGAAATTGCCATTCGCGGCTGCGACCAACAGTTTGTACAACGCTATCTCTCCTGCAAAAATGTGAAGGAAGCTAATTATTCTTCCATAGCTTCCGCAGTTTTGGGTCTCTTAGTGGGCCTGGTTTTTTTCTATCTGGGCGCCTGTCTGTTTGTGTATTACAGGATACAAATGGTGGAAATGCTTCCTGAGATGCCTGTGAATGATGTGTTCCCCCATTTTATTCTAAGCAATCTTCCCAATGGTCTAAAAGGTCTGATGGTAGCGGCAATTATGGCAGCTGCCATGAGTTCGTTGAGTTCGGCATTTTCTGCCTTGAGTAATACGGTTGTAGTTGATTTTCTTGGCGACAAAAAAAATAACAGTCACTCCCTCGGAAAGGCGAAATTTTGGGTGCTAGTATGGGGACTGCTTGGCTGTGCGGCAGGTTCGCTCTGTGCCTTGGGACAAAGTTCGCTGCTATCGATGGCCCTCTATTTCACTTCGCTTTTTACTGGGCCGCTCTTAGCGCTTTTTATTCTCACTTTTTTTACGAAAAAGCTTCAATCCATTCCGGTTTTTATTGGTACTATCGCTGGAATGCTATCCCTGACACTTGTAACACAGCCTCCTTTCTTAGATGCAAATACCTGGAAGCCCCTATTCGCATTTTCATGGCCATGGAATCCCTTGATTTCATTTTGTACGAGTTGCCTCGTGGCATTTATGTGCCAAATTATTTTTGATCTTTTTTCTTCTCAGCACAAGCCAAACCCATCAACTGTAGCATGATCCGATTCTTCCCTATAAAACCTTCCGACCAATATTCCTTGGAATTCCTTTTCTTATCCCAACTTATTTGAGAACTTCAAGCCATTCCACTTCAAACCCATTTAACTTCAATCCTATCCATGCATAAATTTCTTCCCGGGAATCCATAGTGAGCCTCACTCTCCATAGCGATGAACATTTTATGCAGATTGCGCTTAAGGAAGCCATGACTGCTTTTGATAGGGGAGAAGTTCCCATCGGTTGTGTCATTGTAAAAGCAGGTCGAATAATAGGTCGCGGTTCTAACCAGGTAGAAGCTCTTCATGACCCCACCGCTCATGCTGAAATATTAGCCATCGGAGCGGCTTGTAACCAACTAGACAATTGGCGATTGGAAGACTGTACACTCTATGTTACACTGGAGCCCTGCCCCATGTGCGCAGGGGCTATCTTAAATTCACGAATTAGTAGAGTTGTATTTGGTGCCTATGACAGGCGCCTAGGTGCCTTGGGTTCTGTCTATGACATTTTGAGTGTTAATCCTTTGGGAAAAGCGATTGAGGTTGTTCCTGAGCTGCAATCACGAGATTGTCTGGGTCTAATCCAGGATTTTTTTAGACAGCTGCGCGACAAAAAGAAAAATCAATCCTTGGCAGCGGATTTGCCTTCTTCAGCTTCTTCTCTTTCAGAGCAAGATCCGCACAGCCATGGACATTTAGATGAGAAAACTGGCCCGGATGAAGATTTTAGTTCTGAGGGAGATGCTCCATCCGAGCAGACAGATTAGCAGAGTTGTCTATATTTATACTCGCTCATCCCGTGAGGCTTAGGCCCCGCGCACGATCGAGGAGCCAAACCCCGCCAGGCCGAAAGGAGCAACGGTAGGCATCCGAGTTCGGTGCCGCGGTCAGTTTAAAGGTAGCGGGGTGAGTCTAACCTTTAAATTCGACCCCTTGATCAAGCATTTAATCACAGATGTGCTTGCTATCATGCAGCGAGTTCTACAAAATATTACACATTTGCTAGGTAAAATTTCCGATTTCTGCCTAGTTTCATCAGTATTGATTTTAAGATTTGAAAATCATTTGGAGGAATAAAATGAGACTTTTCAGTTCAATTACAATGGCAGCACTGCTTAGTGCCAGCACAATTTGGTCTACTCAAGTAACGCTCAGTGGCCAAGTTAAAGATGGTTCAGGGAAGCCACTCTCTGGTGCGGTCGTTTCATTAGTGAATGCCGGCTTTACGACCTATAGTGAATCCGCGGGCAAGTATTACTTCAACACCAATTTGGAAACTAGGGTGACCGCTATTGAAAAGAAAAGTCGAAACTCTTCTAATCCCTTTTCTGCTCTTGCTCCCAAGCTAAACGACGGAATTTTAAGTTTTCAACTCGCCAACCTGTCTCCAGTTGAAATAAAAGTTTTGAATGTCAATGGCAGCGAAGCGGCTCTTCTTTTAAAAGAAAATCTCAGTCAAGGACGACATGCTTTTGCGGTCTCACAATTGACAGCGGGAAAAAGATTTCCCCGAAACTCCTTGCTGATGATCCGAGCAGGTAATACCAATAAAGTTTTCTCACTGAGTGAAACAATCGAAAGGAAGGAAACTCAGGCCTTGGCAAAGAGTGCGGCTATTGACGATACCCTGTATGTCAGTAAAGAAGGCTATTTAAACACTTCTAAATCGGTAAGTTCATGGGAAGGTGATGCGCCCGAGCTGAGCATTAGCGAAGGAACTTTGGTAGAGAGAATTCAGAAAATGATCGGTGCGAATAACAGTTTCAGAATGGCGTATTTGAAGAAGGAACCTGTAGCGGGGACCAGCCCGCAATACTTTCTTTATAGCCTTGATTTTTCAGATAGAAAAAATAGTGATACATTAAACGAAACCAGATATGCAGATTCCAAAGAGGCTATTGTGCCTTCCATCTCACCTGATGGCAAATACATTGCTTATGGAACAGGCGTGGAATCTCTCAACCGTTCTAATAGCCGTATTTTCATACAGCCATTTGGAAGTACCCGTGTAGATGGTCCTGATGTAACTAGTACCAATCCGAGATGGATTCAGAGGGGTCAGGATATGTGGATGATGTGGTGTACCAGCACTGCCCAATATGCTTGGAATGATAAGACAACGAAGACTGTCATGAAGAAGTTTTCAGCCGGCAAACTTAGTGGCAACGAAGAGTTGATTGAAAATGGAAGCTATAATGGCGGACTCTCACCTGATGAAAAGTATTTGGCTGCAGGTTATCCTAGAGGAGTAATGTATGGTCGAGCTGAGAAAAAAAGTCAGTATTTTCACGTCTATGGTGGGGGTGACAGCGTACAAATTTGCAATGCATCCATTTCACAAGATCCGATGCATACAAATCGATTCTTGTTTCTGGACTTTGGTATCAATCCAAGTTCTATTAAAAACAATATTGTAGTACCCAAATATTATGCGCAGCATGAAATTATTCTAATTGGAGAGTTTGGCTCCTCTCTGGGTGGGGGAATAGTAGACTATATCAATTCACCACCGAGTCATTTGGCTAATAGTTGGGCTTGGGAAGATCCAGAATGGTCTACTCATCCCAATTTTGCAGTCGCAACTGCACGAGGTAAGACTCCTGGTTGTTCAGGCCTGGAATGTGCATCCATTCATCAATGGAATTTGTACCTAATCAATTTAAAAACCAAAGAATCCATTAAGGTATTTGACGCAGACGGCGCCATTCAACCTGTTGCCTGGATTGGGCTTAAATAGGTTACCGATTCATTCTAAAAAAAAGGAGTAACTGAAAACAGCTACTCCTTTTTTTTACCCGTTATTATTATGGATTCGCCTTCATGCAATTTTATCTTTAGAAAATAGATCCTTTTTCCTAGTGCCTAGTGCCTAGTGCAGGATCAATTTTCCCCTATTTTTCTGATGTAATCATTTCACAACTTCTTCGTTTCTGCAAATAGTTATGCTTTTGCAAACAGGGAAGTGCAAGTCTAGCTTGCCATAAAACTATAGCCACCCGATTAATTCGATTGTCTCCCTAGTAAGTCAAAGGGCTCTTCAAAAAATTTCCAGGACATATTCAGATATTTTCTTTGGTAAAGTTGAATCGATTTTTGGCGGACAGTAGTGCCACCATTAGTGTTGGTAACGTCCCAACCATTGACGGTGTATTCTCCGTTGACGCCCACTTGAAATTTAAGGGGCTCCAATGGTCCTTTTTTGTCTCCTGTATTGGGATTGGCAATCTTATCTGCATCATTAATGTTAATGAATGTGTTATTCTTAATGGTCGACGCATAGCTCTGTGAATTTCTAAGCAGCGGGCGCGGATTTTGTTCATCAAGTTCAAAAATGTTATTTGAGATTACTATGGTCGAAAAGTCTGTCTTGGGATTAAACCCAAACAGGCCTTCTTTACGAGTCAAGGTATTTGCCTTGACGTGATTGTTGGTAAACGAATAATTATTGTAAACTTGATTAATCCAGGCGAGGCCTCTTCCGGGGTTTTTGATCAAATTGTTACGAAACACAGTGGGGCCAGGGGCAGGTTCTGAACCAAAACTGGATATAAGATTGCCTCCATCATCCTTAGTGGAAAATTCAAAAAGATTGTATTCAATAATCGCGGAATTTCTGGTCCATTCCAATGCGTAGGAGCGAGAGAGCCAATTATGATGGATATAAAAACCATAATTCGGAGCAGTGGCGACAGGGCCGCCGGCATGTTTTGGTATGGATATGACTCCAGTAAATCGATTATGATCTATTTCCACATTTTTGTCGTTATCAAAGGGGTACTCCAAGGAAAAGCTTACTTCCACAGTATTATGGTGAAAGTGACAGTCCTTACATTCACGACCTTTGAAGCCGAAAAAATTTGAATGGGTTGTATCTCTTTTTTGAATTCGGTTATTCCAGAATTCCGCATTAGCACACCATTGATTAAAGAGGGCCCCGCCTGTTTCATTGAACATTTTTCCACCTGCATCTATAAAAAGGCAGTCACCGACTCGCAAACCTGAACCCCCTACGGTTCGAATAGAGTTATACAGAAAATTCTCAAAGTGACAGTTGCTTATGGTGAGTGAATCACTTCGATTAGAAGAAATTGCTCCATAGAGTTTGGGTCCCTTGAAAGTGATGTTGCTAAAGGATATCCCGTGTGATTTGTCCAGACTAAATAGATAGGGACTTCTATCATCTTTGTTCGTTAACAGCCCCGGGTCCCAGGAGGCATCGCCCTGAATTACGGTCTTTCCCATTCCCGCTCCGCGAATTTTCATTTTTGCTTTGGGTTGAAGCGATTGCTTTACAGTAAAAGTGCCTTGAGCCAATTCCAGTACATCTCCAGACTTCCCTTGGCTTATAGCAGCCTCAAGGTCTGTCGAGTTTGCTATTGGTGCACTAAATATGGGAATAGAAATAAGTAACATTAAGCCAAAAAGTATCTGTAGTCGCATAAGTCCCATTCTCGGTGAGCAACAGCTCGATCCAGTTAGTCTGCAAATAATAAACGCTTAAAGTGAATTCCGCTACAGAAGATTTCACATTTTGACAAATAAATTGTGAATTTTACTTGGTTCTGATAGATGGTTAATTTTGGCTTTCTTCTAAAAAATCTCAATTTTAACCACTTTTTGGCTTAGTATCCCTTGTACTGGTAAATTATCTGATCCCAAATAATTATTCTGTGCTTATCTTTATCCGTATAATTGTGAAATAATGAATCGCAAAAATGAATCGTGAATCTTCTTTAGACCCAACTCAGCGACCCCAGATTTTGGATTATCTGGATTTCCGGAAATTTCTTCTGGATTTGTATCAGTATCTCAAAACAAAAAACAAACAATTTAATATCGCTTTCATCGCCAGTGAAGTTGGGCTTCGCTCGCTGGGTCATATCACTTGGATATTTCAGGGTAAACGAAATATTTCAAAAAAGCATCTTGAAGGATTTGTAAACACCTTTGGCTTAGATGGAGCTGAGGCAAATTATTTTCGACATCTGGTTGGGTTCAATCAATCTACAGTGGCATCTCAGAAAAAGAAACATTTCGAAAAGATGTTGGAACTTCAAGGCAAAAGCCAAAAAGTAATCCAGCCAGAGCAATACGATTATTTCCAAAATTGGTTCGTTCCCGCTCTTCGTGAAGCCATCGATATTTGGCCTATTAAGGAAGATGGATTTCGACAACTTGGCGCTCGATTTCGTCCCGCCCTAAGCCAAGCCCAAGTACGAAAGGGTATACGCATATTAGAACAGTTACAGCTTGTTGAAAAAGATCAGGCGGGATTTTATCGGCAAAAAAATAGTGTGATCTCAACAGGAGAAGATTGGCGTTCTGTGGTTATTTACAACTTTCAAAAAGAGGCTGCTAAACTGGGAGAGACTGCAATCGATACCTGGAAACCTGAAGAGCGTGATATTTCCACACTAACATTTAGTATCTCCGAACAGGGCTGGGAAAAAATGAAGGGAAAGATTTCACAATTCCGTAAGGAGCTTATTGAATTAATTACCCATGACAGCCAATCAGATAGGGTGGGTCACCTCAACTTGCAACTCTTTCCTGTTACAGAGAAAAAAGTAGATGTGCTAAAAAAAAGAAGGAGCAGGGATGCTGGATAATCACCTTTATCTCCAAACCCAATCCTTAACAAGAATTCCATTTCTTGCACAGAAAGTAACAGAAACTGGATCTCTTTTCCTTTTTGTAACTCTAATTCTGCTGGGTTGTCTGGGTACGGAGCCCGATCGAGTGGCTGGTGGAGTGACAGAAACTACCAATGGAGGCGTAGTTTCGGGTATCATCTATACTCCCGAAGGGAATTTATCAGTTGGTTCACAAGTCAAGTTGATTCCCTACGAAGCACTATCTATGGATTCAAATTTATTTAGTAGAACAATTACAGATACTCATGGTTCCTTCACTCTTAAGAGTGTTCCCTTTGGAACCTATCGCCTTAGTGTAATAGGGGAAAATGAAACCGTGCTCCAGAGGATAGTCCGACTGCCGGCATTTTATATAGGTGATCAAGATAATTTTAATCTTAGAGATACATTGGGGCGATCTACTACTGTCATGGGGACATTATTAGGCAAGATTTCGTCCAATTCACTGGTTGAAATATATGGAATGGGACGCAGAACTGCTATCGGAGAACTGGGACATTTTCAATTCCAAGTTCCGCATGGTCAATATGAATTTGCACTTATAGATAAGGGGAAAATTCGTTCACTGCGCCGCTCAAAAATTGAGATTCCCAAGCTAAAAGACACGGTACATGTGCAAGCCAAAGTTCTAGAGGCTTGCGACAATCGGGATTGTGACTATACAAAGATAAACTCTATTCTTGCCGCGAATTCTCTTTCAGACTCCTTGAGTGTAGGGAGAGTGCAGGAATCAAATGGAAGAGTCAATGCTCTCGACCTTTCCGGACTTGCCATTGATACACTTCCCGAGGAAATCGGCGAGATTTCTGAGCTACAAACGCTCAACCTAGGATACAATAACCTAAAAGAGATTCCCAAAGCATTGGCA
>JBBQAD010000086.1:0-9712 GCA_038315885.1 Fibrobacteria bacterium
AGGTGCCTTTCTTGGGTATACGACGGCGCGTCCTTTAAGTTTTGTCGATCTGTCGAAGCTTCAGTTGAGAAACTCGACTTCCGCCTATGCGGTGACCGATCCAGGGTAGGGGGCGCGCTAGCTTCCGAAGTGTCGGAAGACTCGGTGATTACCTGCAATTCAAAATTGTCCTAAAGAAGTAAAACAATAAATACAAAGACTATCGCCGGGAAGCGTTAGCCGTATTTAACATAAGATACTCATGCTCAGTCTAATACGCAATATGAGACGCAATATGAGACGCAATATGCAAGCCATCAGAATAGGCAAGTTCCACCTATAATGGCTGCTGCGATTCCCAAAAAGCAATCTGGCCTGGAATATCAATTGGTTGGCAGACTTCAAACTCAATCAACAAGGAGTCCGCAAACCAGGGAAATCGTTTCGCGAGTGCCTTTATTAGAAGATTACTTAGCAGTCGCCATCGAGTCTTCAAGCCATTAAAAGGAACTAAGGATGGCTTTAGGGATGGACTCGAAAGTTTGGCTTGCAATAGATAGGGAATCTCAAGCCGGGTTGGGTAATGACGGCGTGAACGAAGGCCGGCAAAATTAGCCAACTTTTCCAGACTGAGATAGTCATAATGGCTGAGATGGAGATCTTGTAACAGTTGGGGCTTGTGATAATCGACATGTTTTCGTGGTCGGGCAAGGTACCAGAGTAAGCGCTGTATTGCCATAGCATTGGGTGTCTGGATCAATACTCTTCCTTGAGGACGCAGCAGTGAACGAAGCCTTCCCAATGCGGCTAATGGATTTTGCAAATGCTCAATGATATCCATGAAGTAAATCAGATCGAAGCTCCCGATAAGGGCATTACTTTGCAGCTCAGACAGTGCAAGTGTTTTCTGATCGGGTTGTGCTGACCCTAAGGGATTTATCTGCAATTGAGCAGGAATCGACTCTTGGTCTATATCCCATTGAATTGTTTGAATAGAAAGAGACTCTTTTTCAGCTTTATTGGCGAGCTTGTTCAATTGTTTCTCTGATATATCAACGCCTACAACTTGGTGGCCTCGTCGCGCGAGTTCTAGGCTGAGCTCGCCTTCAGCGCAGCCCAGGTCTAAAATGCGTAGAGGCTTGCTTGAACTTCCCTTTTTGCTTTGAGCAAGAGAGGCAAAATAAAGCACTTCTGAAAGGTCAGTCTGTTGCGCCAGGCTGGAGACCTGTTCGTAGCTTTCTTGATAATGAGTAGCCAGGGACTGAATCTGTGTACTTTGCTTATCTTGTGGGTGATTCATGGCCTTGATTCACTGATCCAATTTAAGTTGGCTCTAAAAGATGGAAATTTTTGGCATCTCCAGCAGTTCATTAGCTGAACAATTTACAACTAAACGAGAATCAATCGATAAATGAAAGGCAAACAGCGAATTCCCATCAATATGCTGGCTCGGACAATTGAAAAATACCTCATTTTCATATCCGACGCGCTGTCGCTAAACTTAGCCTTCACAGGAATTTTCTGGCTTCGTTATCGCAGCGGCTTTTTTGCCCAACACTTTGATACCACGCGAAGTTTTTCCCACTATTCACAAATTGCTTTTGTGCTCAGCTTGATCTGGATAGCCTATTTCTACTTGACCGGTCTCTATCGTGATTGGTATCTCGAATCGCGCACGGCGCAAATATTGGTAGTCACTAAACGGATTACTAGTGGCGTCTTAGTGATTCTCGCGCTTACTTCTGGACCCGATGTGATTCATGCCTTGCACACGCATGATTATCTGGCTCCTTTTACGCGAACTCGCATTGCGTCCATCAGTGCCTATTGGCTCATTTTTATCTTGTTGGTCAACGGATTTCGGCTTTTGGTGCAAAGTGTAATGCGCCTGTTAATGTATAAGGGAATCGGCCTCGACCGCATGTTAATACTGGGTGCTAATGAATCGGGCCTGATTATTCAAAAAGAATTCGAATCATCACCCACTCTGGGATGGAAGGTCTGGGGTTTTCTCGATGAAATGGCAGCTTCTCTTGGACAAAAGTTTGGGGACCATGCCATTCTGGGTAAATATTCTGATCTGCCCGACATCGTGAAACGCGAAAAAATTGGCGGCATTGTGATTAGCCACGAGTCACATTCACATAATGAAATCATTCGCATCTTGGCCTTGGTGGCAGAGTATCCCCTTTCAGTTTTTATTGTTCCTGACCTCTACGATGTTGTCACTGGTCATTTCAAAACCTCTGCAGTGCATGGCTGTGCGCTAAAGGTTCTCTTCCCTGAACATATGCCGGCCTGGGAAGCCAAAATCAAACGATTAATTGATATTATTTTTTCGCTCGTTTTCTTGAGTCTTGCCTCACCTTTTTTATTATTCATTGCTCTATTCATAAAGTTGGATTCACGCGGACCAGTCTTTTACTCGCAAGAGCGTATCGGTCAGTATGGCAAGCGATTTTGGGTGCATAAGTTTCGTTCTATGCGTACGGATGCTGAAGCTGCGGGGCCACAATGGGCTACCCAGCGCGATCCCCGTGTTACTCGGCTTGGTCTTTTTTTGCGCAACACGCGCATCGATGAAATTCCCCAGCTCTGGTGCGTGTTAAAAGGGGATATGAGTCTCGTCGGTCCCCGGCCAGAACGGGAACACTTTATCAACCAGCTTCGCCATGAAGTTCCCCTCTACCTAAAACGGCTAAAGATGAAACCAGGATTAACCGGCTGGGCGCAAGTGAAACATAAGTATGACAGCAGCATTGATGATGTCAAAACCAAAGTCACTTATGATCTCTGGTACTTTGAAAATATGTCGGTGGCTTTGGATATCCAGATTTTAATACGAACTATTTGGGTGGTAATTAGCGGACATGGGGCGCATTAAATGGATATATCAATAAGCTTTATGAATCGTAAAAAGCGATAAGAAAAAAAGTATACGCATCCTAAAAAAACGACAAGCGATTGTTTGATTAAAATCGCACTGTCAATTCGCCGTGTAACTCAACTGCCCAGCGATCTTCCTGCTTGTCAGTTACTAGGGTCTTTGACCAATCTACCTTGGTGAAGAGAAGCATGTCTACATTGTCCGTAAAATTATAGGTGGCTTCAGGCTTGGTTGTTACACTCACCTTGTGATCATTTTCCCGCGTCTCTGGTTCTACCTCGGGTTCGTTGGTATGATAATCAGTAAAGGTTTCTTTGCGGTAATCGACACCTACATTGGCCTTGAGGCGCAAATTGTTTTTCAGTTTGATATAGTAGCGCCAGAACTGTAAACCTTTGCGGGTTTCCAAATCATAGGAGTATGCAAAATTATAGCCACCGGTGAAAATATGCGTATTGGTCTTGTCGTCTTTTTGATAGCCTTTTATATCAATGGGAATATCTGTTATATACAGAAAGGAGGAATCTAAGGCAATCTTAGTGTAACCTATGGCATCTTCGGTGCTTAAATTAAAGGTGTGTTCATAGGTCATATTCTTCAGGGTTGTGATTGAGAAGCGACCCAGAGGTGCAAAAGAATGCTTCACACTATTTTTTTCGCTTACGCTGGAAAATTTCCCAAAGCTGCGCTCTTCTCGATAATTGTAGGTGCTGCTAAAACTAACATTGCTATAACGCCGCTTTAGAAAATCAAACTTATCGGCAAAGTTCCCGAAAGTACCCGTGAAACTCAAATCGGGCCAAATGATGGTTGTATCACTAGGGGGGCTTCTTCGGTACATCGACCAGGAACGGGTGTATTTCGCGTTTCCTGATAAATTGAGGTCGAAACCGGGAATGGTAAAGCCCGAGGAGGTGGAATAATTTTGGTTAAATCCGTGCGCAAATCCCTGATCTGTTACTCCATATTCAGCCATCGATGTGTTCATTCTATAATCCAGTTTTTCATTGTCGGGTCTTAGAAAAAGCAGATCCTTGAAACCATCCCAGCTGGGGTCGTAAAAAAGACCTAATTGATCAGCATAAAAAAGACCCGGACTAATGCCTTGCTCGCTCATGAACTTCTGGTTGAGTTTTTCATTGGAGTACTTATGTGACACTCCATAGCTGAAATCCACTGAGCGCAAGCTCCATTTTTCCAGACCTTGTTTAGTCGCGGTTAAGGCTTTGGTGATTCCTTCCCAACTTTTCATGGCCTTGGTTAAGCCTTCAATGGCATTGGGTAGACGAAGTCCTAGGCTGAATTTGGCATCGTGACCATAGTCGGCAATATAGTGAGCTGGCACAGGGCTGTGAAACAGATCAATCACGGAGTCGCGTTTGGTATGGTTATAGGTTGAAGAGAAATTGAAGGAGCTGCTCAGCCATGTTAACAGATTGGGATTGAAATCCATATTAAAACTTTGTTCACGGCTTCTCTCACTGGCTAAGAATCCGTATTTGCGATATTTTTCATATTGTTCCTGTGTTACAGTACCGGCTTCTGGCCGTCGAGGGTCGAGATCAAAAATCAGGTTTGAAGCCAAAAATCCCTCTCTGGAACTGGCGTCAAACAAATTGTTGCGATCAAAAGATTGATAATAAGGGTCGAAATCACGGTTGACTCCCAATCGATAACTAAGGCCAAGAAAACTAAAGGGGCGATACTCCATATCCGCACCATGACTCATCTGTACATCGTAGTTTACCAGTTCATTGCGAAGGTCACACAGGCGCTGGGGCTCCCGAATTTCGTGGTTGCGGGAATAGGTCAGATCAGCCAGGGTCAGATTTACCTTGTCGGGAAGAGGAGTTACATCAAAGCCAGAAAAAGCCTTGGGCATGTACTTCCATTTTTCTGAAAATGCAAAAGGTTTATAGCTACGATTATTTTGCGGGCTCAAATCATAGGTCAAGCGGGTGCTATACACCCAGGTATAGTTTTGTGAGAAGATATCGATTTTTTCACTATTGGTTACACTGTAGCTGAGCTCTGGCCGTTCGACCAGAGCTCGCAGAAAAAGATTATCTGTTCTTCTTTGCTTGGTGTAATTCGTAGTGAATTTCTGTTGAAAAAAGGTGGATTGAAAGGCGCGCGAATAGCGGGAAGATCGCTCGAATGAGGTATCGCCTTCAGCAGTGGATAAGTTATCATCGATTAAATCATGAAAAATGTCGTTGAAATCATGGCCTTCCAAAATGACATCCGAATTTGGCTTTACAAAGGGACGATTTAAGCTTCCCTTATAAGAGAGTGACAGAGGCAGGCCGACTCCCCAGGCATCGGGCAAAAATTTGTTGGCACTTAGAATGATGTTAGCATCGTAGTTAACTTGAGAGACCGATTGGGCAGGAGTCTTTTTGGTTTCACTCATGGTGGTAAAATCGCCATTGCGGTATTGTGCTTGCCCGCTCAGGGTCAGAAAATCAGCAAAGTCCAACTGTAAACTGGAGCGCATGGCTGTACCAAAGCTCTTGCTGACACCTTCGAGTCTCAAATCATTGACCCAAATTTCTCCCGATTGTTTGGAGCCAGCTGTATCATCGACCATAATGACCAAACGCATCCAGGAAATCTGTGAAAGACTCGGCTCGCCCACCACCGAAAGCTCCAGAGAATCGCCACCCTCGGGGGGAGCAATTTTTCGTGATGCATATCTGCGTAATTCATACAAAGAATCTTCAGAAATTTTTAATGCTGAAATTTCTTTTAAGGGAACGGAAATTGAATTCGCAATCCACAAATTCCGGTGAAGGTCTTTATCATCGGGAACCTTCGCTAAGTGAACTTTGATTTCATAGTAATTGTCGGAGTTTTTATCGCCTCTGTCTCTACCAAATTGGAATGCAATACTGACCCGATTTTGGGTGCGATTAATATTCTTTGTCGAATCGGGATGAATGTCCAGCAGGATTCTCTGATACATTGTCAAATCTTTGGTTTCGCCCGACAAAGTGCGGGTGGCGCTGACCTCCTCTCCGGGATGCAAATTGTCATACTTTAAAACCAATGAGCGTTCGGGCAAAGGCTCATCGGTGCGGGTATCGCGTTCAACCTTGATGCTGGGCGACTGTTGATAACGAAACTTATCCTCGCGTTTATCGATAACTTCGACAGAGAGTCTGTTGCTGTCGGAAAGCACCGGTGGAATAGCAATAAAATTGCTGTCTCCCAAATCGCCGGAAGCGAAACGGTCAAGGTCGCTTTCGTAGTCTTGATTACGGTTGGAGGCTTCCCAGGTATTACCCACTAAGGCCAGTCGGGCTAAATAGATTTCACTTAAGGCCACCCGAGCGGGCATATCACCCACCCACAGACGCACAATTTTGGTGGTCGACAAAATGTTGGCGATATCGGTGCTGTTGTTTTCATCGATGACATTTCCCGATTCGTAGAGGGGAATTTGATACTTTCTCCAGCCAAACTGTAACTCTTGACAATTGTTCTTAAAGCTACAAGCTGAGTCCAATGAAATAGAATATCGTACAAATCGGTTGCGGGTTTCTAAGACACCAGAACGATCCAAATCTTCTGTATCATATCGGTAGATAGAACCCTCGTTGTTTCCTTCTGTTCCATTTATTTGATAAGAGGGATTAGAGTTTCCCGTTTTTCTTTCATTTTTATTGAAATTGTCGAAGGAGGGGTCGCCTGTTAACACAGGGGTTTGGTAGCAATCGGGTCGGCACTCCCATTTAAAACCCTTTTCGGCCAAGTTAACTGTATTATCCAAACCGGCATCATTTACATTTACCAAATCACCTGGTTTCACTTCTGAATTCAATTCTCCATTCGGCGATTTACCAGATATACTCAAATCCTCGGAAATTTCACCTAAGTCAATGTTAAACTTACCTTCTCTTCCGCGTAACACGACCTCCAAAGTTCGTTTGCGCGATTGATTGAAGAGGCTGGAGTTCATACCGAACATCACTCCTCCCCAGGATTTACCCAGAAGATTGTCATTGGGTTTGAAAATGAATTTCATGATGGATTGGCGTCGTGTATCCGAAGTAGAAAAGCCAGTGCTGCCATAGATACGCGAATAATCTTCTGCCAAATTGCTGTGCCAGATAAATTCACCCTGATGGCGATAATCCAGATCGGCTACATAAGTGGCTTCTTTCTCTGTTCCACCGGGCGCTGAGGCTTGTGTCCAGCTATCGATTTGCATGGGAAAGCTGTAGGGAGTTTTCGAACTTTCAAAGTCATCGAGATAGGCTTCATCTTTTGTATTGGGATTGTAGCGGCTTTGGGCTACTTCATATTCGAATTTGACTTTGGATTCTGCCTCGGTTTGTACCAAGGGCAAGTGGTTCACCAGTCGAGTCATCCAATTTGGATTGCCTGTTAACAAAGAGTTGAATCCCCATAAAAATTGATTAAAGGGTTCACGTCCTAGCTCTGGTCTTTCTTGAGTAGTACTCTGGCTTTTGTAAAGCAGCGTCATACCCAAGATGCTTTCATCCGAAATATTATCGAGCTTATACTCCAATCGAGAACCTAAGAGAATTTTATCCTGAATTTGAAAAATGGGCTTACACTCGTAGGTGATTTCAATTGTATTGTTGGGAATCTTTGCTCGTAATGAGGTCAGGGTGATTTGACCCAATTCATACAAGACTTCATAATCCTGATCCTTTTCCAATTGTACCGAACCCATCATTACTTTTTCTGTTCCCGGTGTGATATCAATACATCCCTGTCCGCTGACCGAATGGGAGTTTTGCCGGACGCTAAATGTAGAGGGCAATTGTCGATTGGTGGCCACAAGGCGAAAGTTAGTGGAGAGTGTGCTTATTTCTTCCAAATCGACATCATATAATTTGGTATTAGGATTGATACGTTTTAAGGGTTCAAAGCAGTGCTGTGCATCTCCTGAGAGACCATAAGCGTTGGAAAAACAGGGTAAAATCAGCAAACCCTGATTGAAATCAAAAATAAGATTATTATTTACATTTAATTCTTGTTTGGTACTATCAAGCCCATCGATTTTTTCAAGACCCAACCTGCGTCTGTAACTGATAGATCCGCCGCTCTGGGGCTGAGAGTCGGCATCGACTACCGACAAGCGAAACTGCTCTCGGTCTTTCTCCGCTACGATGCCGATATTGTATACATTGCGCCACATCAATCTGTCCAGCAGTGGGCTGCGAATGGTGGGAGAGTAGAGTAACACTAAATTGCGTTTACGGTCTTTGCTTTTTAAGGGGTCTCCTTCCCAACGTACTGCAATCTTTCGGCCTCGTGTTCCCCCGTTTACTGTTAACATACGCAGTTCGGGATTGAAGTTAAATTCCTTATCGTCCAAAACTTTCCACCAACTGGCTTCTTTGAGTTCGGTCTCTTGGTAATCTTCTCCAATAACAACCGCGACTGCACTATCGAGGTCGCCCTTGTCTTCTTCGGTTGCATCAACTGACATGTACACAACCGGCTGGTATTGATATCCCTTGCGTTTGTAGGCCTCAGTCTGAATGCCCACCGTGCTGTCGCTGTATTCTTGTCTGTCTTTAAGTGATAAAAAGAAATGCTTGTATAGACTCATGTTTTTATCGTCAATCACGATGTCTCTTAGTTCTGCGCCTCCACCCAAGGTTTGTTTCTCCTGCGAACTTCCTTCTTGAGAGGCGACCGCCGTGACTTCCAGATCTCCAAAGCGCATGCGCATTTTGACCCCAAAAATGCCTTTGTGATTTTCGGTGTACCCGGTTAAACTGGTACCCTTAAGTGATATGGAAGTATTACCCACTTCAATTTCTTGAATGATATCATCCTCCAGCTCATCGCCCTCGCCCTTATAAGTGACTTTTAACTGGTCTTGTAGGCTGGTTCCAAAACCCTCTTCGCTGTTGATTTCAACATTGATGAGTCGGCCTATGCTGCCCTTGACTGAAAAAGCCGGCTGCTGATCGAGATTCAAATCGGGAAACCAAGTTCCTCCCTTGGGTAGATTGGAAGCTCGTTCGGATGTACCTGATACAATCAACTTGTAAGAACCATTCATCTGTAAGCGCGGTTTGTCGACTCCGATGCGTTTCATCCAGTCGGGAACTTTCCAAGGCAATTCCAAATCGAGAATGTTATTACTTCCGCCGGCAGCAGCTGCGCCTTTTCCGATAAATTCATTGAGCCACAATTTTCGCAGCGCAAGCTCATTCATGTCAATGCTATAGGTATTCAGCTCCTGATAGTAATTGTTCCATACGGCTTGCGAGTCGCGACTTCCCTCGATTTTAAAATATTCGGTAATGGCAACTTCGCGGGTGTCAAAATTGATTTCATGACTGATATGGCGGTACTTACTGTTTATCTTGAGGTAGGCTCCAGTGTTACCTATACCCTTTTGGGGCAGCAGACCTTCTAAGGGACGCGCAGCCTCTGGAACATCGAGGTAGTACTGTTTCTCTTGGTAAATGGCAAATGCTCCAGAAACAGCTATAGCAAAAGCCAGGTAAGCGGCAAGAAATCGAGGGGGACGGGCGCAAACCCGTCCAAGCGGCTTTTCTAGGGGCACCCTGCGAAAAACTCCGGACAAAATTTTAAACACCCAGGCGGAACCATTCCGTGGATACGATTCAACATTATACGAAATAGATAGTGGTAAAGCCTTTATGGTTCAAGGACTTAAGTGAAGATTGAGTAAAAAAAGCATAGGTGGAAAAGGGGGATTTAGGTGACTTTCAATGGATGAAGTAAATTTCAGTGCTTAGAGTGCCATTAATTAAGCACGATGGAAAGAAGGTCAGCAATTGCAAGATCGCGATCAAAGGCGAAAATTCGGTCAAAATTTTTTAATTGACCCCA
>JBBQAD010000274.1:0-5479 GCA_038315885.1 Fibrobacteria bacterium
CGTTCGAAGGCCGCCATCAAAGGCGACCCGACCACTACCGAAACAGAAATCACCATCGACCCTACTGATACACTTAAGGATATCGCTAACAAAATAAACCGGGCCGAAGGCACCGGCATGCAAGCTACTATAATGACCTTAGGTGCGGGAGAGTATCGATTAGTACTCAATGCGGTTGATGAAGGCAGTGAAGGTTTAAAGATTCGTGAAACATCGGGAACCTCGGTATTAAGTGATAACGCTGCGGGTTTGGGAATTCTTTCTACCAATCAGGCGATCCGAAGTTCCGGTAATTTTAAACTGGCAGCCGGTGGTGCTGCTGCCAATGCTTCTACTTGGGATGCATTATATGCCGGTGTCGGTGGCCAATTTAAAACCGGTGATACATTTACATTAAATGGAACCACGGCCGGGGGCACTGCATTAACCAATGTGGCCTATAACTTAACTGAAACAGACTCTATCGGCGACTTTATGACCTGGTTGCAGGGTCAATACAGTGTGGATGACCCATCCGCAGAAGTAACACTTAATAGTTCAGGCGAAATTGTCGTTAAAAGCACCGCCTTAGGCAGTCCACTCACTCTCCAATTGGATTTTACTGCTAATGGTGCTTCCAACGCGCAAATGTCAACATCAACATCGACCACGAAGAATGATTATCGCTACGAAGTCTCCCAGGGTCGAAAGGCTTTTTACACTTTAAATGGAATTGCCATTTCCTCTCAAAGTAATACTGATGAAAATACGGTTCGCGGCAGTGTCTTTAATTTAAAGAAAGCCGACCCAACTGCACCTCTAAAACTTTCATTATCCTTTGATAAGGGTGCAATTGCCGGAAAAGTGCAAGAATTTATTGATGGATACAATAATATTCTTCTCTTTATTGCCGAGAAAAGCAAAGTAGAGCTTAAAGATTCCAAAGATGAAACCACTGGTGAAAAGAAACAGAAGGTCAGCAATTCAGGGCCTTTTTCGGGTGATTCTACGGTACAACGGCTCAAATCGCAGATGCGCTCATTGTTTACCAGTCAAATTACTGAATTGGCAGGGATATCCAGTTATAACAGCTTAGCCTCATTAGGTATCACTTCAAGCACCGGTGATGGCACACTCACTCTAGATTCCGAAAAATTCAATAAAGCCTTGGATGATGATTTTTCGGGAGTACAAAGGCTATTTGGAACGACCGGATACTCCAGCAATTCAACCTACGAGCTGGGTAACTATGGCAAAAAGACCCAAACAGGTACCTATACAGTCGATTCTGATACTGACCTATTCGAAGATGAAAAAAACACCGGATCGTCCAATTTAGTTGCGGCCAACCGCGCAGGTGATGTATTACAGTCGATTTCGGGTGATTCGAACGGGCTCTCAGTTAGAGCTCCCAGCGGAGGCGGAGTTCACGACTTTGTCTTCATCCGTGGTGTCGCCAGCCAAATGAAATCTTTCTACGATAATATCAGTGATAGTATCAGTGGAACTTTTAAGCAAAGTACCGATTCTATCCAAAGTTCAATTGATAAAAGTACAGATCGGGCCGCTACTTTGGATGAAGGTGTGGAACGGTTTCGTCAGCGTCTGATCGCCCAATTTTCAGCCCTTGAACAAAATATGGCCCGTTTACAATCGCAGTCAGCAGCCTTTCAAAGTCAAATCGGTGGGCTGAGGAGATAAATCATGATTGCTAATCCCTATCAGAAATACAAGTCAACTAGTGTAGCAACCGCAGATAGCGGCAAGCTGGTGCTCATGGTCTATGATCACTGTCTTAAATGGTGTAAGAAAGCCATTGACGAACTGGAACACGAAAATTTGGAGAAGGCCAATAAAGCGCTTTCGCGAGTACAAGACGGCCTAACTGAACTGATGTGTGCACTCGATAGAGAGCGCGGAGGCGATATCTCTGCAAATCTTTACCGTTTGTATGATTTTTATGGACGCCATCTCACCACGGCTATCCGGGGTCGCGATACCAAACCCATTAATGATGTCATTCGCATGATGGCAAATTTGCGCGAGGCCTGGGTGGGAGCCATTGAAAACGTCAGACGCGATGGAACCACTTTGTCTTCTCCCTCGATTGAATCCGGTACTCTAAAAATGGTCGGATAATGTTAAGTATTACAGATAAAGTGGTTCAGGAATTAGATCTGTTATATGGTCTCTATGAACTGGCTATCGACTTAAGTAAAAAATTGGAGCCCGACGACCCGGCGGAAACTCAAAAGTGGCTAGACTCACGCCAGCGCATTTTAGCTCGCACCGGTGAAAGCTCGAAAGAAGCCTTGTTGCATTTGAATGCATTTGATGCCATGACGATGGTGCCCGCGAATGAGCGCGCTTTGGTCGATGAGAAAAGAAGAATGATTCAAGACCTCTCACTTAAAATGACATTGGTCGACAATCAAATCATCAAAAAGATGCATAGTAAAATGTCACTATTGCGAGCGGAATTGGCTCGCGGAACACAACGCAAAAATGCCGCTAAGTCTTATTTGGCGACGTCTATGACTCAGCGCCTAATGGCCAGGGTATAAGGGTTTGGATATAAACTCAACGGGAAACGATTGTCATCTTCAAAGACTTTGGCAATAATTCGCTTAATTTTGAACTGTACTTCTGGATTCAAATTACCGATTTAATGGGTTAGCTTTTTCCCACCGCGAAATACATCTTTTTCTACAGGGAGAATTTAGTGTACAGTTAGAAGATGTCCGCACGAAGTAAATAGAGACAGTGTTACTGTTCTACGACGGGGATTGAGTGTTGCTTATCTTGCTTGTATTGTCTGATTTGTCTTCCCAGCGGGTCAGCCAAATTGGACAGTGTAACAAACTTATTTGTTGTATTTTGAAAGATGTAGATTGAGGAATTGCGAACTAAATTGGGAGCCCTACTTTTCTTCCCTCGAATGGAGACTGTTTCGTATACACTAAAGCCCTGAGTATTTAAGGTAAATAGCTCGGGAAGATTATAATCGCTTACTCGAATATATAAAGCATCTATCGATGCCAGACTAATCTCCTTTCCGTTCTCATCTGTTAAAATTGCTGGGATTTTCCAGGGCCATTTTTCCCACTGGTTGGGATGATTTAGGCGACTAATGCTGTTTTCAGTGATATTAATCCATGTCTTCCCCGTATCAGGAGAAAGAGCTATTAAGACCTCATTGACTTCATCTTGAGCGCTCCATTGAATGTTGACAGTGGTTCCAATCTTCCATTTCTCACCCCCCTGGGGAGATGTTAACACGAGGGGTGGGAGATCGACTTTTAGTGTGGTTATACTGAGTGACTTGGATTTGGCTGATTCCAGTTGGGCTTTATTTGTGGCAGAAATCTGGAATTTATACATTTTATTCAGACTTAAGTTTGTTACACTAAACTCTTCTTCCGCACTTGTTCCTATCGATTTTCCATCCTGGTATACAGTATATTTTTCAATTGCACTTTCATTATCAATTGCGGGGTCCCAGGACAGTTTTAACGAGCTTGTTTTGATTCCCGATGCAAATACTTTTTCGGGAGCACTGGGAGCGCTTACATCGGTATTATTTGCTCCACCTACTTTTTCAAAACGTATCTCATACCAGCGGGTGTAAGCTCCATGATATTTTCCTCCTGCTTGGCAGTAATACACTGAGCGGCCCCAGATTGTAATTTTGTCACCCTTCTTGATGTCTTGTTCTCCAAGGTCGATAGTCGAGGCCTTCGATGTTCCGCCTTCACATTTTCGAGTACCACTGGGATAGCTGTATCGACCCTGCTGTAATACTTTCGTTCCGGCACTAAGCTTATATTCGGGATCGCCGTCATCTTCTAAAATGACACCGAATGTAACTTTATACTTTCCATTCTCTCCAGGGAATGTGTTAAACCAAATATTTCCGGAGAGTACTGTTCCATCAGAGCGACCTTCAATTCCCCAAGACTGTTTCCCGGCATCGGCCCGCTTTTGCCAGACATTATCGTGTCCATTATTGTTATCAGCCTGTAATACAATGGTTTGGGATTCTGCTACTTGAAAGGCTCCTGTTCCTATTACCAAAAGTGCTACGCAACCAAGTAATTGTAGAAATGAAGTTTCTTTTAAAAGTGATGGACTATTAGATCGATTCATATCTGCGTCCTAAATTCCAAAGTCTACTAGACTTATCTTAAAAGATACGTGCACACTTGTGGTGTCTCTCTTGCTGCTTTGATTTTTTCTTCTCATAACGACCTAAAGTGGATTGAGATTGAGTATTGGGATTGAAAATTCACTTCCTGCCCCGCTTGAGGTTACACTTTCATTTCAATCTAAACCACAAGGGCATAGTTCGATTGCCAATCTTAGCGGCCTCCTATGCTGTAGTCCAGCATAAAGTTAGGCCTTGCAATCAAATTGTATCCAAAACTCAATATTCAGCAACAGAAATGAAATTTCCCTGGTCTACATTTTTTCCTCAGTGCCTTTCTGCGGGAGCATCCCTATCTTGCCTGTCGCGCCGAGACCCGCAAGCTTTTTGTCGTAAATGCCTTAGATACAAGTCTGGATACGCTGGATTTGAATGTGGTTGAAAATAAACTCGATGTTAGCGACAAGGACAATGCGAAAAACATTAAAAAAGGTCCGTATTTGGAATGTAACAGCCCGATGGGCGCTTTTTGTTTGTGCCTTTCGAGTGCTCTTTCTCTTCGAAGGGCCTATTTAAGGTAACACACTAAACCAATGTAACACTAAAAAAGCAGATTTTCTTCTTCATTTTCTGCTTCTTGAAAACCTGCACTCTTCTTTTCTTGCCCATGTGATGCAGGAGGCCGCGGCAGAGCACCCAACTGTTTAAACAGTTCGGCGAATTGCTCTACACTTAAAGTTTCTGCCCGAACTCCCTCTGGCAGCCCGACGGCGCTAAGGGCAGCATCAATACTGGGGCGTCCATAGAAAGGCTGTAAGGAGTTATGCAGCATCTTGCGTTTTTGAGAAAAACAAGCATGTACAAAGGGGCTAAAAGTAGGGTCATTCACCAAAGGTTGCGGCTTTGGTTCGATGGAGACTGTAGCCGACATCACTTTTGGCCGAGGCCGAAAAGAATCCTGCCCAATTTTCTGCAGCAGGGTGGCGATGCCGTAATTTTGAATGAAAACCGTAAGCGCTCCATAATCCCGGGTGCCCGGTTGTGCGCACAGCCTTTTTGCCACTTCGTATTGCACCATAATTTGTAGGCGTTTAAACTTTTGCAAGCGAGGAATGAAATTCTGCAAAATCGCACCGGCCCGATTATAGGGCAAGTTTCCGATTACCAAAGGAGGGTTTTTGGTTTCGGAATTTAGAAGAAGCTCATCTAAATCCACCCGGCTGGCATCGGCTTTAAGTACCTCTAATTTTGGATGCTCAAATTTTTGTAGATGGTCGACCCATTTTTGATCGATTTCGATGACCACCATTCTTTCGCATTGTTCCAGAATTTTTTTTGTCAGGGCTCCCTGCCCGG
>JBBQAD010000066.1:0-10560 GCA_038315885.1 Fibrobacteria bacterium
CTCCAAACCGGGTTCCAAGCTAAGCCAATTAATTCGGCTTGTATCGGGAAATGTTCCGAGCAAGTAAGTGGACGATTTTGAAGAGGGCACACCCTTTGTGTCTCTAGGTGTATTGGACATCACAATCTGACAGGCGACCAAGAACAACACAGTTAAAAGTGACAGTGATAAGTTATTGTCTATCGCTTTCATGGTAACTTCCTGCCTCAAAAAATAGGATAAATGAAAATTACCCTGCCAGGGCGTAAGATATAAAAACGCTTAATGGAGACCTTTTGCAAGCAAATAGCCACCAAGCTTCCTTGCATGAGCTGCAAGGCATAAGAGAATTACCTATCGCGCCCCAAAATCTGGTGCGTGTTTTGCAATTCATAAAACGGGATTGTGAATCTTTACAAGACCTAGCCCAAATCATTTTAAGAGATCAAACGCTGACCCTCATGCTCTTAAAAGCAGCTAACTCTGCTCATTTTGCTGCGGCCAGACCGATTACTACGGTTTCCCAAGCCGTAATTTTGATGGGTACCAAGAATGTTGCCAATATTTTTAATTCATTGGCAAAACTGGATTATCTCAGTAAGGTCAATCAGGAATCTCTATTTGATTTGAAAACCTACTGGGAGTTCAATCTAGTCAGCGCATCGCTCGCAAAATTAATTGCAGAAGCTTTACATTATCCCTTGCCTGAAGAAGCTTATATCGGAGGACTTTTACACGAGCTAGGAACCTTGGGGCTGAATGAAAAATGGTCTGAGCGCTTCTCCCATGTATTAATACGGGGTGCTTCGGGTCAAGATCGCTTGAATGAAGAAAAGCGGATTTTTGGTTTTACTCACCAAACCGCTGGTGTTGTCATGGCGAAGGATTGGGGTATAAAAGATCCGCTTTTAAAAGTGATAGAAAATCATCATCGCGATGGAAAATCGATCAATCAAAAATCAGGCTGTCCGCTGGTGGATATTGTGTATATCGCATCGGTATTTGCGGAGAATGTAATCAAGGGAAATGAACTGCCTCAAGAGCTGATTCAGTCCGCCAAACTGTTAACGGATTTATCCAAGGAAAATTTATTTGAAATTAGAGCACGCTTTCAGTCTCAACATGAATCGATTCGTCAGATGCTCTCCATTCAAAATGAGGATCTGTTAACCTACGCTCAGATACTGGAAAAGACCAATACCCGCTTGGAAAACGTGATCTCAGTCCATGAACGTGTCCATTCCGAAATGTCCCGCAAGTTGGTGAAAGTTTCATTGCAAAGAGATGCTTTGTTGTCATTTTTGCATGCGCGTTCACGACAAGAAGTGGTAGAGCGATTAGTAGGTATTGGTATTCAACATTTTCCCTTACCCGATATTGCGTTTTACGAATCGGACTGGGATGGACATACCCTTCGCGCCTGCGGACCGAAGCATGGCATCATCCCACAGGGAATCAACCTGGATTTGCTTCAAGATAAAGGAATATTGGTAAAAGCTGCGCTTGAAAAAAGGCCCATCCGTTTCCATGTGACTAAGAGTGAAACAATTGTTGAAGCCCTTGGTTCTAAGGTCGCTGCTGAATTGTGTGGTCGTGAGTTGATCGCCTTTCCTGTACTGTCTTCAGTATTGGCTGGCGGGGTCTTAATAGGCATCGGACATAAAGACACGCTTTTTAGTGAAGAAGATTTTAAAAATTTATGGGAAATTTGCGGTGAAGCTGCCTTGAGAATGCGCGGTTTACAGGATTTTGCCCCTGGTGGCCACAAGGTTCCCGTCTCTGAAAAGGCGAGTGAGGAAGTGGGTCAGAATTATTTTCGAGAAGTCAATCATGTAATTACAGAAACCACATATCTGGTCAACGATAGTCTGAAAACAATTTTGAGAAATCTGCATAATATTCAAGAGCGCATGAATACAATTCATCCACATGAAACCGTAGACATTGATCCCTATGCCCTTACTATAGCGCGTCGTCAAATCAATGACGAAGCCTCTCTTATCGATGAACAACTGACACGAATCAGTGAAAGTCTTGGCAAACTTCGTCTTTTTTCTGAGCAAATCAAGTCGGGACAGGCCTTCGAAACGGGGAGCTCTTGAAGAAACGTGATTGATTTCCTTCTGCTTTGAAAGTTCCGGTTCAAGCAACTCCGATCGGATTGTATTTTTGGGCTCCAAAGTACTTTTGGGATTTTAAAGGAGCCTAGCTTTGACAATTTTTATCTGGCTCGCCATCATCGCCTTGGTTTTATTGGTTTTAGCGGGAATTTATTTCGCATTAAGGAAAACCGTAAAAACAGACGAGCCTGGCCTGGATGATTCTTCCACTATTTACACCAGCGGCGTCTATTCATTGATTCGAAAATCACCGCGTGAAGAACTTTTTGCCAAGGAACCTTCCCCCGACCTGGTAGAAGACCTTTTACAAGCAAGCTCAGAAGCAGATGAGAGCTTGAACGAGTACATCGAAGAGTGGCGGCGCGTGGCAAATCTTAGTATAACTAACGTCGAGAGAGGCGATCAGGACGGAGTGCAAACCTATCGATACCGGGTTCCCCCAAAATGTCGATCGGTGTGTCATATGTTTGACGGAGATGCGTATGTTACTCGAGAGCAGTTGCATAAGCATGTGGAGTTGATTCCGCCTTTTCATCTCGGTTGTGGATGTGAACTAATAACCAAAGAAGCGTGGAGTGCTGAGTCGGGAAGTGCCGGCTGGGCCCCCATTTTACCTGTAGACGGAAAATACCGCACGCCGGATTGGAGAACTGTTGTCAAGCTTAATGTCTAGCCCCTTCCGTCTTTTGCTCGTCCTTCTTGTAAGTTTCGCCCAAGTACCCCAGCTTTTTGCTCAGGGTGGAACGGCGGTGATCACCTTGGTAATGCCCGTTGGCGCCCGTCAATTGGGTATGGGTGAAACGGCCATAGCAATACCAGATGATGTCTTCGCGACCTTTTGGAATCCATCAGGGCTTGCCTTTGGTCCGCTCTCTGATGAATGGGAACTTGCCAAACCTGCCAAGCATAAAGAAAATGGATTAGAACTTATACGAGAGTTTAAAGTATTAGCTGCCAAACCAAGAACTGGTTTTTTATACCGGCCCATTGTGTGGGCGGGTGCCAAAGATCAACTCATGCGCTATGATGGCAAAAGCTGGAAGGGCTATGAAGAGCATGTGATGGAAACCGGTGAGCAGATTGAAACTGTATTGCGCACTTGGATTGGCTCAGGCGATAATCTCGACAGTATTCTGAAAATTGTGCTCAAATACAATGAAATTGAAAACAAAGAAGATGAAGAATCACTGATAAGTCTAAAGCTGCCTTTTGACCTAATTTTTAATTCTCCAATCAATGCACTGATTCTCGATCAACAAGATCGGCTTTGGGTGGGAACCGACAGGGGATTGTACCAATATAACGGAAAAACCTGGAAATCCTTCGCACGGGAAACCGCGTTTGGGCTGCTAGATAGTTCAGCCGGTGACAGAACCAATCAGCCGCGCAAAGTTACCGCTTTGGCTGTTAAGGGAAAAAGTATCTGGATTGGAACAGAAGATGGGCTCTTCGAATACGATAAACAAAACATCTATCGTCGAGGCTCTGAACTGTTACCTAGCCAATATATCAATGCAATATCTACCCATCCCGATATTGACGAAATCTATGTTGGACTAAGAGAAAAAGGCATAGCCCGTTATCGTCCTAAGCGCGGAAAAAAACCGGCTAGCTGGCGACTGTATCAGAGTAAAGACGGTCTAATCGACAGTGAAGTGCATAATCTTTTGACCGACAAATATGGCCATGTTTGGGCGGCTCATAATGGCGGTGTATCCCATTTTAATCTAAGAGCCTGGGAAAAAGTATTCTTCAAGGGTCAGAATATCAGCACCTTGGCTCTTAACGAAGATGGATCGATTTGGATCGGCACCGACCAAGGTGCCTGGAAGCATACTCCGCCCTATACAACTGCAAAGGGACGCCGCCAATCGAGCGAAGAACTGGTTGAAACAAATGAAGAGAAATCTCGCACCGAAAAATATGGTGCTTGGACCCATTACCATACCGGTAATGGATTGTCCAATAAAAATGTCGTCGATATAGAAACCCAGGGTAGTGATGTCTGGTTTATTACCGAGGGGGGCATAGAGAGATACAATGCGGCCAAATCTCAAGTCGGGTTTTTCTATGAAAACCTTCTGCCGGTTCTCAATCTGAAAGATTTGTTTCACGCCTTTATGGGCGTGAGCTTTCCCGTCGAAGATTGGGGAACCGTGGGTGGCTTTATCAACTTTGTTTCCTTCGGTCAAAACCAATTGGTCAACGCCAGGGGTGAAGTTGAAGCCACTTTTGATTCACGAGAATGGGTGGGAGCGCTTTCTTATGGAACTAGAATGACTAAAAATTCTTCCTTGGGTCTCAATGTAAAGTTCATCTATTCGTCGCTCGCAAAGGGTATCACCGCTACTGGAGAAGAATCCGATGGGGTTGCAGCTAGCTATGCAATGGATCTTGGCTTCTTATGGAAAAATGTAGCCCTAAAGGGTCTTTCTTTTGGCTTGGTGGCTCAAAATATGGGCCCCGCGGTTTTTTATGTCGATCAAGCCCAATCCGATCCAATTCCATTTACTTGGAAGGTGGGAACGGCTTACGAAGTGGTACGCACGGCCAATCACAAGCTGACAGTGGCTGCCGACGCCAATCGGGAAGTCTCCTATCGTGAAGGCAATGATGTGGTCCCTTTTTGGATAGCGGCCTGGAAAGGGCTAGCTTATCCCTGTAGCGAAGATAATCCAGGCTGTAACCCAATTAATCATAATCTTTATCTGACTGTCTATAACACCGGAATGGAGTATACCTATGCCAATGTGGTTTCTGGCCGTGCGGGTTACCTCTTCGACGAATCGGGCAAACGCTTTGAAGCCGATATGGGCCTAGGCTTTATGGTTTCGGATATTTTGCAACTCGATGGCTCCTTCATTCGCTCCTTTGAAGGCGGAATTCGAGATAAGCAAATGCGTTTAAGCATGCTAGTTCGATTCTAATTCGGAAAAATATCCGGGATTATCGGGCCAAAGTCCTCCCGGCTGAATTCGATACCGGGCTAGGCAGATTAACTTTTAGTAATGTCCTGTTTGCTTATAGATAATTACGACTCCTACACCCATATTCTCTATCAATATTTATGGGAACTCAGTGGGCAGAAGCCTTTATTTCGCACGCATGACCAAATTGATTTTGAGGAGTTGGGACGCTTAGATATTACATCAATTGTGATTTCCCCCGGACCAGGCCACCCCTCTAGGCATGAAGATTTCGGCAATTGTGCAGAGTTGATCCGGCGCAATAGTAACACTCCGATTCTTGGCGTGTGTTTGGGTATGCAGGGACTGGCTTGGGTCGCAGGAGCGGAGGTCGGTGCCAGTCCAAAAGTGATGCACGGAAAATATTCACAGGTACACTATACCGATCATTTTCTGTTCTCCGCTTTGCCCAACCCTTTTCGCGCCGTTCGCTATCACTCACTTGTGATCAATCAGCATAACCTTCCAGCCAGCATTAGAGTCATAGCCCATGCCGAAGACGATGGTCAAATCATGGCTATTGAAATGAGTGGGAAACCCCATTGGGGGCTGCAATTTCATCCCGAATCAATTGGTACACAAGGTGGAAAGCAGATTCTGAAAAATTTTTTGTTTCACTGTGATTTGATTGAAAATGCCAATGCGATAATCGCGCAAAAAAGTAATGGAGCTTGGGATGACACTCCCAACACGAAGGCTGAAATAAATATTGAAAAAAAATTTCAAGGCCAATCAAAAGGTCAAATCGCGACCGATCTTGCTCGGGTCAAGCTTCGGGTAAATTGGAATAGGCAAGCTGAAACATCAGAAAATCCAGAGAGCTTATTTGATAAGCAGTTTCGAAGCTGGCCCTGCCATGTCTGGCTAGACTATCAGGGCTCAAGTGCAGGGAGACATGACCAAGCGAGTGTTACAACTAGCGCATTGACGAAGTCTTCAAAATCGTCGATTATGGCTTCAGGGCGGCAAACATGGGAGTTTAATAAAGACTCATCGCAGCTAATCACTTGGCAACAGACTAAGACCCGTTTGCTGAATAAACTGACAAGCCATTCCCTCAAGGGATTCTGGAAAAAAGGAAATTCAGATCCCTTTTCTGCTATGGGAGCCTGGATAGAATCACTAGACATTGAATGGTTGAATGGAAAGCCTCCACCAGAGTTGGATATTAAACCGGGCCTGCTCGGCTATTGGGCTTATGAATGCCGCCATTGGGCTTTCGGATCTCGAGATGAAATTTCAAATCAATGGGAAGACTGGCCACTGGCCTGTTTTTTAATTCCTGAACAAATGGCTTTTTACAAAGTCTATGACGAACCTTTCAAATCTCCCAACGAAAGTATCACGGAACTATACTGGTTGGAATTAAATTGGGAAGGTATAGAACCTTCTCCATCTGTTACACTTGAGTCACGAAAAAGTCATCGTGCAGCTTCTGCTCCCGATAGCCCTGCCTCACTTTATACATCCGATATTTCCTATGCAATTCCAGATCGCAATCGATATCAATCGCAGTTTGCTGCTTTAAAGCAGCATCTGAAGGCTGGAAATATTTATCAGGCTTGCTTATGTACGGAACTTAAGATTGAAGCACAATTTGAGCCCTGGAAACTGTATCAGATTCTTCGTCAAAGTAATCCTGCTCCCTATAATGCCTATTATCGCTTACCCTATGGCCATATTGCGTCGGCTTCCCCAGAATGTTTTTTGTCTTTGGATACAAATGGAAGGCTTGAAAGTCGACCCATCAAAGGCACGCGGCCGCGGGGCAGCAATGAACTAGAGGATAAGGCGTTGCGCGACGAGTTACACAATGGAAAGAAGGAGCATTCCGAGAACTTGATGATTCTCGATCTGATTCGCAATGATTTTGGCCGGGTCTGTGAAAGGGGAACTGTGCAAGTTCCCCAACAGATGGTTGTGGAGGCGCATCCTACTGTTTATCAACTGGTATCCACTGTGGTGGGGCATTTGCGCAGTGATAGTTCGGCTTGGAATGTGTTGCAAGCCTGCTTTCCCGGCGGCTCTATGACTGGAGCGCCCAAGCTCCGAGCCATGAAAATACTGGCGGAATTGGAAAACCAGCCCCGTGGTATCTATTCAGGTGCAATGGGGTTTCACGGCTTAGATGGGAGCATGGAGCTTGCGATGTCAATTCGTTCATTGGTTGAATGTGAAGCGTATTGGAGCCTAAGTTGTGGGGGAGCCATTTTGGCGGAATCTGAAATGGAAGCTGAATTTCAAGAAACGTTATGGAAAGCCTTCGGGTCAATTCGTGCCTTGGAGCTGTGCGTGAAATCAAGCTTTGATCAGCAGGCCTGGGAAAAGAAGATCAAAAAACCAGACGAATGAGATATGTCATAAATATTGGCTATATCAATTAACAGATAAAAAATTAACAACAGTGTTACCTAGATGCTAAAAAAGGAATGAATACATGAGGGATGAGTCCCAAAATTCAGTCGAACGGGATCTTCGTCACCTGTGGCATCCCTGTTCACAAATGAAGGACTATGAGACATTTTCGCCCCTTGAAGTTGTCTCTGCTCAAGGCAGTTTTTTACATTTGCGAGATGGGCAAAAAGTTCTCGATGCCATTTCATCTTGGTGGTGTAAATCATTAGGTCATGGACATCCCCGCTTGCGCAAAGCTTTACTTAATCAGGCGGAACGATTTGAACATGTTATTCTTGCTAACACTACCAATGACACTATTATTGAACTCTCTGAACGATTAGCGGGGCTCAATCCTGCACTAGACAGGGTCTTCTATGCGGGTGACGGATCAACTGCAGTAGAAATCGCTGTGAAGATGGCACTCCAAGCTCAAGCTTTAGCGGGTAAAAGCCATCGAAACCATTTTTTGAGTCTTGAAAATGGCTACCATGGAGAATCGAGTCTCTGTCTAAACCTAAGCGATGTGGGCCTGTATAAGCAGCCTTATGAGGCTTTGTTTACATCAAATATCCATTATCTCTCAGGAATTCCCTATGTTAACAGTGAAACAGATCCGCTTTGGTTTGATGCAGAAAAGGCCTGGCATGCTTGTTTGCCAAAATTAGAAGAGCTGGCTCCCACTCTCTGCGCCATCGTATTTGAGCCTTTGCTGCAAGGCTCCGGGGGCATGCGTCTCTACAGTGCAGATTTTTTAAAACGCCTCGCTTTGTGGGCCAAAAGCAAGGGGATTTTTTTAATAGCTGATGAAATTCTCACGGGCTTAGGGCGTTGCGGTGTTCCTCTGGCATGTAACAAAGCCGGTATCCATCCTGATTTCGTCTGTCTCAGTAAGAGTCTGACTTCGGGGTGGCTGCCCTTTTCTGCTGTGTTAACCAGTTCGGAAGTCTATGCGCACTTCTACGGAGACTACTCAGAGGGAAAAGCCTTTCTTCATTCAAATACATTTAGCGGTAATGCACTAGGGGCTGCAGTCGCCCTGGAGACATTAAAAATTTATGAAGAAGAACAGTGGTTCGAAAGAGTCAAGGAGTTACAGTTGAAGATGCGGCATGCCATGACTGAGTTGGTCAGTGCGAGTGGTCACTTAGGCCCTGTTCGCGGGATTGGAGCCATTACAGCTTGTGATCTTCAGCTGCCCTCTAAAGTAAACAGTTCACAGAATTCGCAGCATCACAGACTAGGCTATCGTATTTACAAAGAAGCGGTTAAACGGGGACTCTTATTAAGGCCCCTAGGGGATACACTGTACTGGCTTCCCCCCTTTAATATCAGCGATTCCGAGCTTGAAATGATGCAGAGTATCAGTTTGTCGGCGATTAAGGCTGTGATGCATGAGATTTCCTAGCCAGATACTCTAGGGCATTGGCTTTAAATGCCTACTGTTTACCTAAGTCAGGCCTTCTTTTTCTAGAAACTTCAGCGTGGCATCCAATAATTCTTCCGAGGGCTCAAATTCCTGCTGCAAGGATTCTGCATGACTCACCTTTTGATAGAGTTCCAGATATTTTCTGCAACCCGAACACATCTTCAGGTGTAAATTGAATCGAAAGGTCATCAGGGGGTTTAGCGTTCCCTCCATATAATCCATCAAAAATTGATGAAGGGTAGTGCAAGGATAAATCACTTTGTGAACCAAGCTGCTCATGAGTCGTCTCGGTTTTTAGAAATATTTTTTTCGATGTTAACACCCAGTGAATCGTTGCCTTCCATTTTCTGGACCATCTCAACAATCAGATTACGTGCGCGGTGAAGCCGAACCCGAACAGCCGCTAGGGAAAGCCCCAGAATTTGAGCCACATCTTCACCCGATAATCCCTCTACGTCGCGCAGGTGATAGATTTCTTTAGCCTGCGGGGGAAGTGACTCCACCGCATCCTTGATTTTTTCCCGCAGGTCATTTTGAATTAAAACTTGATCAGGGCTCAAGTCCCATTCGCTAGAGCGCACCAAATCTCCGGCAACAATCTCACTTTCGCTCATGGGTTGCAATCCATCCAGATATTCTTCATGCTGGCGATAACGATCGGAGAGTTTGTCACAAATTTTATTGTGCGCCATTCCGTAAATCCAGGTGGTCAGCTTGGATTTTCCCTCGAAGCGAGGCAAGCTTTTGTGAACAGCTAAATAGATTTCCTGTAACACTTCCTGAGCCTCTTCCATCGACGAAATAAATTTTCTTACGTAATACAATAGCGGACCATGACTCAATTCAACCAATCGCCTAAATGCACGCTGCTGTCCGGTACCGCTTTGCAGCAAGGCAACCAAGAAAGAAGGGGCATTCAGCTCCTCAAAGCGATTCTTGCTCTGAGATTTTTTTTCAAGCTCCTCTTTCATCTTAGTCGGGGGGTATTCCAAAGGGTTACTGGATTAAAATATCTCAAATTTCTCCGTCAGCTGAATTAGAAGAAATTCAGCAAGCGCAAATATGCTTTTTTTCATATGCTCGGTATAAGAGTACTGTTTTTGAGAAAAAGAGAGCCTTGTTTTTTTTCAAAGGAAAGTAAAGTCAATCCTCGCAGAGTTTTTGGGATTATCTATGTTTGAGAAATTCTTTGACTTTTAGTGGCAAGCTGTCGATAATCACAACAGCTGCTTTCGAGTCACCTAAGGCTCGGTTTCATCATCGATTTGCATACCAGACTTAAGTCTGGGCAAATGGACTTCTAGGAAAGGTTAGAATGAGGCTCATCGTTTTCTCCGAAAGCAACGCAATACGCAAAAAAGTAGAGGATTTACTAACCTCTACTCCCCACGATTTCCAGTCGCTGTCCTTATCAGAAATTTTGGTAAAAGGAGCAGTGAAGAACTGCGATGGCTTGATTCTCGATTGGGACAGTTGGCAGAGATGCACAGTTTTGCTCAAGTATTTCGGAGTTCTGGACGATATAAACGCTAGACCACTAGTATGTCTGGTGCTGTCGAAATCTATAAATCAAATGAAATATCGCAGTTCTAAAGTTTACACAGCCTTCTGCCCCATGCCCAGTCACACAGAGGATCTTCATGGTTACTTGCAAGAAATGTCGGCTAATCTG
>JBBQAD010000135.1:0-8387 GCA_038315885.1 Fibrobacteria bacterium
AAAAGGAGGCATGAGTGGATACATCAATCTCGTAATCGACTAATTTGCCTTCGCTGGCAGAATTTTTTTGACGCCAAACCTTAAGCTTTAGATGAATTTTCTCAGACATTATTTGTAACTCCTCTGGCTGGGCTTGACATAGTCAAATTTGAGTTCTTCTTTGTTCAACTTGGGATTTTTCCCGACTCCCTGAAACTCCCAGGCGGCCACATATGAAAATTTTTCATCGTCGCGCTTGGCTTCGTTATCAGGTGTTTGGCTTTCTTCTCTAAAATGACCACCACAAGATTCTCTGCGCTCCAGAGCATCAATGGCCATGGTCTCGGCAAATTCCAGAAAGTCGGCTACTCGCCCGGCTTCTTCTAGTGCCACATTTAAGTCTTTGGCCTGCCCAACGACATTCACTTCGTTCCAGAATTCATCGCGCAACTTGGGAACTTCAGTGAGACAGCTCTTTAGACCAGCTTCATTACGACCCATGCCGCAGTGGTCCCACATAATGCGTCCCAATTGTCTGTGTATATCACCGGGAGTTTTCTTGCCTTTGGAGTTCATTAGTTTATCGGTATACGCTTGTACTTCAGCTTCAGTATCGACAAACTCTGAAGAATTTAATCCGGCTTTCGAGAGAGATGTAGAGCCTAAGTAATTACCCAATGTATACGGCAATACAAAGTATCCATCAGCTAAGCCCTGCATCAAAGCACTGGCTCCTAAGCGGTTAGCTCCATGATCAGAAAAATTGGCTTCACCTAAGACAAAAAGACCGGGAATGGTACTCATCAGATTGTAATCAACCCAAAGACCGCCCATGGTATAGTGCGGCGCTGGGTAAATCTGCATGGGCACTTTATAGGGATTGTCGGCGGTAATCTTGGCATACATATCAAAGAGATTACTGTATTTCTCGCGAATCTTGCTCTCGCCTAGCCGTTGTATCGAATCTCCAAAATCAAGATAGACAGCTAGACCCGATACACCGACTCCCAAGCCTTCATCGCAGGCTTTTTTGGCCGCTCGTGAGGCAACATCGCGGGGAACCAAGTTACCGAAGCCGGGATAGCGTTCTTCTAGAAAATAGTAGCGTTCGGCTTCCGGAATTTCTCCCGGAGCGCGTGTATCACCCGCTTTGCGGGGCACCCAGACCCGGCCATCATTGCGCAAGCTTTCGCTCATCAGGGTAAGTTTGCTTTGAAATTCATCTTTTACAGGTAAACAGGTGGGGTGAATTTGTGTGAAACAGGGGTTGGCAAACAAGGCGCCACGTTTATGGCAGCGCCAGGTGGCTGTTACATTGCAGGTAGCGGCGTTGGTCGATAGGTAATAAACTCGACTGTAACCCCCGGTGCAGAGAATTACGGCATCTGCCATGTATCTCTCAAATTCACCCGTTACCAGATTTCGTACAATGATACCTCTTGCCTGATCGTTAACAACAACCAAGTCCATCATTTCGCGACGAGTGTAGAGCTTGACTTGCCCAGTTGAAACTTGTCGCATCATGGCGGAATAGGCACCTAAGAGTAACTGCTGGCCTGTTTGACCCCGAGCATAGAAAGTGCGAGAAACTTGAGCCCCTCCGAAGGAGCGGTTATCTAACAAACCGCCGTATTCTCTTGCGAAGGGAACACCCAGTGCAACACATTGGTCGATGATACTGTTACTCACCTCGGCCAGTCGATGCACATTGGCTTCACGGGCGCGGTAGTCTCCGCCTTTGACGGTATCATAAAAGAGCCGATGGACACTATCGCCATCGTTCTGATAATTTTTTGCTGCGTTGATGCCGCCTTGAGCAGCGATACTATGGGCGCGTCGGGGGCTGTCGTGAAAGGTGAAAGCCTGCACATTGTAGCCTAGTTCAGCCAAGCTGGCGGCAGCCGAAGCACCCGCTAAGCCAGTTCCCACCACTATAATATTGAACTTGCGTTTGTTGGCGGGATTGATCAGCTTGCTGTGAAACTTATGATCGGTCCACATGCTTTCAATGGGGCCGCCGGGAATTTTGGAATCGAGTATCATATTAAACTTTTCCTCCATGTTGCAGATAGGCCCAGACGGCGACAAAAATAAATCCTGCTGAAATTATACAGGCGTAGGCGTAAGAAAGCCCTTTAACCAGAGGCATATATTTGGGATGGTTTAGCCCTAAGGTTTGGAATGAGCTTTGGACCCCATGAGCCAAGTGAAAACCGACGACTAGCATACTGATAACATAGAATGCAGTGTACCAGATATATTGAAAGCTTTCTAATACGGTTGTATACAAATCGTGCATTTCAACCCCGTTGTAAACGGCTACATGATGGTGCGCCAAAACTCCTAGCCGAAAGTGGGGGACATGAATCAATAAAAACAGAAAGAGCCAGATTCCGCTGATGGCCATGGTAGCTGAGAAAATGGTTTTGGCCCGTGAAGGGGAGTGTCCCAGATATTTTTGAGGTCGGGCTGCTTTATTGGCAATGGTGACTGTAATTCCAGCCCAACTATGCAGGAGAAACATAGCCAGTAGAAGGAATTCGATAGGAACAATAATTTCACCTAGGGTATCAAGTAGAAGGTGGGAATACTGATTGAATCGCTCTGCACCGGCTAGTAGTCCGAAGTTTCCCGCCATGTGAATAAACAAGAAACTGTAAAGTCCGATTCCAGTGAGACCCATAATCTGTTTTCGTCCGACCGACGAACCCAGATATTGGAAAAACCATTTCATGCGTAAATTCCTTTATGTTGCAAATTGATTTGAGAAGGGGAGAGCACTTTATTGACTAAAAATCTGGATTGAAAGGCATCTAGCCGATCATTGACGGAGGAAAAGGATCGGTTCGAATAAATTGGGAAGAAAACCAAACTAGGAAAGAGAGAATAGTGATTCTGAATCGATGACATTTCTTTAGCCCAAAATTAAATAGCTGGGCATCATTAGGCGAGGGTATTAAGACAAAGAATTTAGAATCACAACGAATAAGCGGGGATTCGCAAGGCAAATGTCACAAAGTCAATAAATCTGTATTGGATCAAGGCAAGGAGAATTCGAAATCAGATATTGTACTTCGACAATTTATTATGAAGACCTTGGCGGCTTAATCCCAATTGCCTAGCGGCCTGGGTAACATTGCGGGCGTTTGTTTGCATGGCTCGCTCCACCCAAACTTTTTCTAAGGCTTCTACCGCTTCGTCCAGGCTAAGTTCCTGCGGTATTTCTATTGCGCTTCCAGTTGCCGATGCTTGGGAGTCTTGTAGGGTATGAAATTTTTCAGGTAAATCTTTGCTCTCTATTTTTGGGCGCTCGCCCACAAAATTGAGAGCATATTCAATGGCATTCTCAAGTTCCCTTACATTGCCGGGATAAGCATAGGTGCCTAGTTGTTTCAATGCTGCAGGATCCAGTGAAACGACAGTGCTTCCGGCCCGCCCCGCTTTTTTCATGATAAAATGCTCAGCCAGCAGGGGAATATCCTCCAAGCGTTCACGAAGGGGAGGCGTTCTCAGGGGAACCACATTTAAACGGTAAAACAAATCTTCGCGAAAAGTTTTTTCTGCGATCATGGCTTCTAAGTTACGGTGCGTAGCGGCGATGATGCGCACATCCACCCGTTTTTCAATTCGGCCCCCGACAGGCGTGAATGTGCCTTCTTGTAAAAAGCGTAACAGTTTGGCTTGCATGGTGAGTGACATATCTCCCACTTCATCCAAAAATAGAGTGCCTCCATTTGCGCTTTCAAAAATACCGATCGAGTTGTCGAGCGCATGGGTAAAGGCTCCTTTTACATGACCGAATAGTTCACTCTCCAAAATGCTGTCGGGTAAGGCGGCACAGTTTTGGGCCACAAAAGGCTTCTCTTTTCGGCTGCCTTGGTAGTGCAGAGCACAGGCCACCAGTTCTTTGCCGGTTCCGCTTTCACCGCTTATCAGCACAGGTGATTGCGAAGAGAGCAGACTTTTCATGCGATCTTTTAACTTTTGCATACTGGAGCTGAAGCCGATTAACTGTTCGAGGGGGTCTTTACTTCCGAGTACTTTAGATTTTAGGTCGCGGTTTTCGCTTTCTAATATTTGATTTCTCCGCTTAAGTGCAGCCTCTAGTCGGCGGTTCTCCTGCGTAAGTGTATACAAGGAAACGGCATTTTCAATCAGAATATCGAGCTGCGCCGGTTCCCAGGGTTTTTGCAGATAATGGTAAATCTGCCCTTTATTGATTACATCAACCAGGGATTCAAAATCAGTATAGCCTGTCATCAAGATTCGAATGGTATCAGGAGATCTTTCACGAACCCAGTTCAATAATTGGGAACCTGTTTCTCCCGGCATCCTTTGATCGGAGAGAATGCAAGTAATGGAATGGTCTTTGAAAAAAGTTTTAGCCTCTTCAGCATTCGAGGCGCCTAGACAAGTATAACTCTCTTCAAGTGAACGGGTGATGGATGAAACAATCGAAGCCTCATCATCAACAATGAGAACTGTAACATTTTCGCGTGCTTTTACAGACGTTTTTTCGGATGTTATCATGGCGCTTCCCTATTTAAAGTGCTAAGGGGCAGGTATACAGTGAACCTGGCTCCGCTGGAGCTAGTTTTATTAAATGATTTTGATGTATCTACACTAAAAGCAATATGTTTTGACTCATTTCTCCCCAGAGATTCAGCCACCAGACGACCACCATGAGCGGCCACTATATCATAGCTGATATGCAGACCCAGTCCAATGCCGACACCGACTTCTTTGGTGCTAAAGAAGGGTTCAAAAATATGGGGAAGTACTTCGGATGAAATTCCCTGGCCATTGTCTTCAATAACAATCAGTAGTTGGGATTCTGCTACACGGGTTTTAATGGTAATGTTTCCGCTTTCTCCCAAAGACTGACCTGCATTGACCAGAATGTTCATAAAAACCTGTTGAATTTGGGTCTCATCAATTTCAATGGGGGGTGTTTTAGAAAAATGTTTTTCGATGTGAATATTGGGATTGATACCAGTGCTGGCTAAACTCAAAGCTCTTTCGATAACCTGATGAATATCTGTTGAGGTTCTCTTCAAAATGGGACTCTCGCCGGGAGCGCTTTGGCGAGACATACCCCTTAAGTTTTGCACGATATCACGGATTCGGGTCGCACCATCCTGACTTTCTTGCAAGGCCTTGTCGATTTTTGAACTTACCTTCTCCGATTCGGGACTGGGAATAATAGTTTTTAATTGATTAAAGTATTTGCGGATTTGATGCAAATTGGCGTAGATAAAACCAATGGGATTATTCAGTTCGTGGGCAATACCTGCTACCAGTCTGCCCAGGGCAGCTAACTTTTCGGAGTGTAACAGTTGCTTTTGGGTACGATGTAGACTTTCAATGGCAGCTTCCAGTTCCTTATTTTTTTGCTCCAGGGTATGGGTATATTCCCTTCGGGCGATTTGTCTAGCCAAGGTGGAGGTGAGGAGCCGAAGTAACATAAACAGACCCATTACTGCGACGATGCCAAGGACAAGCATCCATCGGTTGGCGGGATTGTTCCATAATCGGTTGCTCAGGTGCCGAATAGTCTGCCAGCTTGCTGCCATGAAACCATCTTCCCAAATCGGTTTCAGATTTCCATCTTTGGGGATGCTTCTGACAATAGTCTTTCCATTGGGAAAGCGCACCTCTATCTTATGCTCCCACAGTGTATCACCTAAACAAAACCATTCGGGACCGATGTAGGAACTAAAATAGCCTTGAGAAGCCTGTACAGAACGCCTTTCCAATAGGCGCCAGGTTTTGGATATATTCGGGTTATGTTCACCTCCCAATTCTTTTTGGCGGGCCCAATGGCTGATGAGGGATCCGATTGCCGAACGGTTGGAGCGAACTCCGTGAAGTGTAACAGAGAATGAAGTTTTTTCTTCGCTGGGTCCATCTAGTATAACGGAAGCGCTATCGCGTGAACCCAATACCAGTTCTAGACCCGGAGAAGCATTGATGTCTGCCGCTACAGCGGTGGTGGTAAATTGGCTATGGGTATCTTGAAAATCTGCGCTGTCAAGATTTCTTCTTTCAAAGAATCCATCCTTATTTTCATAATAGACTAGCGGTCCTCGACCTGTTAGGATGAGATCCAAATCGCCGTCGCTATCCCAATCGGCTAAAGCTCCCCCGTATGAATCGAGGGAATCGAGCAGGCCGCGAGCATCGGTTCGGTCGATAAAATGCAGGGGCTGAATCTGTAACTCTGACTTGGCTTGAGGAAGCTTCACAGCAGAAAGCATGGGATTGCGTTGATTCTCTAAGAGTAGATTTTTTCCCTGACGAAGAGTTACAATCAGATCAAAGTCTCCATCGTTGTCGATATCGCCGCTTAGAACGGCATTGGCTTGCTGTTGGGGTATTGGAGGAAGAGTTACCTCTTCAAATTTAAAGGGACTAAGCTGATGATAGACCCGAAGCGGAGTATTCCAACCACTCAAGGCTAAGTCTGGCAGGCCATCCAAATCAAGATCGACCCAGTTTCCCGACTGCGAGGCGCTATCGGCATGAAGGCCGCATTCCCGCAAATCCATGGCTTCGAAGCGAAATCCTTTATTGTTACGAAAGAGTTGAATGGGGCCATGTTCATTGGTAATTAAGAGATCCAGAAATCCATCTTGATCCAGGTCGGCCCAAAGCCCCATATTCGCATCGATATTTCGAGGTAGCCCCATTTCTTTTGTTACCGACCGAAAGCTTCCATCGCCCCGGTTTTTCAATAGATCAAGCGCTTCACCACAGCCGCAGAGTAACAGATCAATTTTTCCATCGTTATCGAAATCAGCGGCGCTGGCTCCCAATTCTAGATTGCGAATTCCTCGGGGCATCAAATTTCCACCGGCTCCAGACAACATAGAGAAATCTTCCATCCGGCCTTTTCCCCGGTTAAGCAGCAGACGATTTAAGGTTCTGAATCCCACGATGTAAACATCTAACTTTCCATTTCTGTCAAAGTCAGCAACCGCCATACCATAGGCATCTCGAATATCGGGGAGCTCAGTTTGGGCGCGACTATTATTACTGAAAGACTCGCCGATGGAGAATTGAGCAATTAGGAGACTAGCCAGACTAAATTTCGAGATAGCAGTGTTACAATATTTTAAATGGCTTAATGGAAATAGACTTTTTAAACAAAACATTCTCATTAAAATACATTTTGGATGCTACTGGGTTTTGCCGTCGATCATCAAAACTTTAAAATCAGATTTCCCATAACCTGATGATGACTTGATTGGGTTAGGAGTTCACCTGCTAATCCACCGTTGAGTCTTTCGTTTTGGTTTTTGTATTGGTAGCCGAGGTCAAGATGCAAGCGTGAATCAACATCAAAGCCAAGCCCCAAGCCGATTCTAAAGGGAAGATGTTCAGTAGGGGCTTCGAAGCCTTCCACAACTTCCCAGCCGAAACCGCTGCGCAGCTGTAGGTATGAACGAGGTATCTCGTGTTCTAAACCTAGTGAGAAGCGATGTCGGTTGGGATAATCGGGGTGATTTTCAAAGACAGCTCCGACTTCGGAATAACTGTAACTGCTCCAATAATCCCCCTGCCAGTCTAAGCTTAATACGCTTTGGTCCAAATTCAAGGCCAAACCTAACTTTGTCTGCAGGGGATGCTTAATGGAAAACTCGTTTTCTGTCGATGCACCACCCTTGATTTGATATGTATCTCGAAGATTCAGAGCTTCGAATAGCACTGCCGACGCGCCTAGGCGAAGATTAGGTGTTAATGTAATGAGAATTCCCGGCTCCAGATTGAAACCACTGTATTCTTCCAGATAACGAATCGTTACACTGTCCTGAATTTCCAGTTTTTCTTGCCCGAAGAGAGCACTTGCAGCCACACCAATGCTAGCCAGGGGAGAAAGATTCCACGCTAGACCTGTGCGAAATTGTTTTAGACTGCCCCGAGATAGATACTGGTAATTTCGTTGTTTGGCTTGATAGGCCAGTAGTTCATCAAATTGGGTAGGAGCCATTATGCCAAAACCCATGGCCCAATCTTTTCCACTTAAGACGGCTTGAAGCGCATTTAATTGAACTGATTCCAATCCGTTGGCAGCTTGAGGCGCTCCTAATACTGTTACACTTTCAGACCAATAGTTATATCCCACGTTTAGGCCAATTTGTGAAGGGCCTATTTGGGTCATGCCTGCGGGATTGTAATACAAGGTGGCATAGTCACCGGGGTTAGCAGCGACAGCGTCGCTTAAGGCCAAGGCACGCGCCCCGACAGAGGTCTTGCGACCCAGAGAGACAAAGGCTTCTTCGGCTGCAAAAGTCACTTGGCAAAGAAAAAGAGCGATTAATACCGAAATCGAGAGGGTCAATTTGATTCTCGGTGTCGAACTATTCACTTTAAAAAGTTTCACTTCTTTTAAATTGGCATTTGAAGAA
>JBBQAD010000288.1:0-5242 GCA_038315885.1 Fibrobacteria bacterium
GCGGTTTTTCAACCGAAACAAGGCCCATTAACCCTTTTTGCAAAATTTCTTTTCGGGTTGTATTCAGTTCTTCATTGTTAACAGCAAGCACAGAGACGAGCATGCGACCATCTGCAATTAGTGACGTCGTTAATTTTCCATCACCGCTCCCCAAATGAACACATAATCCATCTCGGATTCCCGTTGCTGAAAAAATGCTTTCCGCTGTTTGCCCAAAAGAACTGCCAAGCAGAGCCAGCTGCAGAAAAACATAGGTCACACCAAATTTGAATGCGTTAGGCATAAAGAACCCCTATCTAGTTACATGTGCGATAAGGTACTGCACAGAAACAGGCTAGGGCTTAAGTTATTATAGCTGAAAAGCTATATTAAAATGCAGAGCGGGCTAGAGATACATTAAATGCCGATAATTCTAAATAAAAACCACATTTTTGATTCCCTTTACAAATATCTGCGTGATTATAAGGGTGATTTTGCACCAGGAAGCAGGCAGTTGGCCTCCTTGTTTAAGATCTCTCCAGAATCCATTCGGGCGCAATTAAAGCTTATGCAGCTAAAAGGTTTACTAGAGATTAAGCCTCGCTCAAGAGCACGAATACTGCGTGAAGCCTTTGAGCTTCAGCCTTCGTCCATCGGGGGTGCAGCAGTTCGAGTCCGAAACCAAATTCTTCAAAAGATTAGAGAAGGGGACTACTCAGAAGGTATGGAGTTGCCCAAAGTAAACACTCTTTGCAAAGAGTTACAAGCATCAGACCATACCATTAGAAAAGCCTTAAGCTACTTGTCTGCAGAGAATTACATTAGTCGAGCAGGTAAACAGTTTATAGTTAGTCAGATTTACAATCATAAAAAACAAAACAGTGAAAAATTATCCGCTATTTGTGTTATTCAACCTTTTGATTACTCCTGGGAATCTTTTCAGACCAACTTAAGAACATCGAAATTTGTGCAACAGTTTATAGAACTGGTGGAAAACAAGTCCATCATCTTAAAGTTTGTTGCTTGCGAGGATTTAAGCCGGAAGGATGTTGTCATAGCAGAATTTATTAATAAAGCTCTAAGTGATTCGAGCCTTGATTTTATTGGGATTCTGGCAATTGGTAATAAATCACCCAGGTATAACATTACCAACATCATGGCCGAACTTGTCAAGCATAACATACCGACAGTCTGGTTTGATCCTAATGACCAAGATCAAAATGTTAAAATGCATCACAATCTGACTCGGTGTTATTTTAATGAGCGCAATGCTATTTATACGGCCTTAAGGTATCTATCCGATCATGGACATCAAAAAATTGCCTATTTACAAACCGAACGGCATGATTGGCAGAGCGCTCGTGGAGACTTGATTAAAGAAATTGCAAATAAGAACTTCCCCAAACTAAGCATCCAAATAGAAAAGTTTTTTCAGGCTGAATACACAACTATTGGCGATAGTCGGCTACTAAATCAAAGGCTTGACCTTTTAAATGAGCGGCCAGATTCCGAGTTTAAAAAAGCCATGGATTATTTAGTAGAGCACGCCAAGGATTTACTGAGCAATTATAAAATTGATGTGCAAGTTCAGAAGAGTGATATTCGACAAATTCTTTTAACAACCCTATACCATTGGGGCATGAATAACAAAGCCCCAAATAATACTGTAGAAGGTCAACTGGTCAAACAGGTCATGTCCTGGCTTCCCCTGCAAGCGATCTTAGATTCTAATGTTACAGCTATCCTTTGTCCCAACGATGCTATGGCCAAGAACTTTATTATTCCGTGGCTGCTCAACTGTAATATTCCGATACCGGAGCAAATATCTCTCATCTCTTTCGACTCGCGTTATTTACCCATGCTGGTCCAGGTTAACAGCGTTGATATGGGCTTTGGTTACTTAGGTGAAATGGCTTTCAAAACATTTTTCAAGAAGCACTCCCTGCAACGAATCCGAAATCGCAATATTGGGTCCCATGCTCATGTGGTGGACAGGGGTTCTGTAAGATGGATCTGAAAATAAAGGAAAATGAATCACAGTCAACTCCTACTTGCTGCAATTGCTACAATTGCCGCTATTGCCACTATTGCCGCTTATGAAATCAAGGTTCATCAAAATAAGCTTCCTGTTTGCTATCTCAGTACTATTCTCCTTTCTGTAAGCATAAGCCTTTTCTTTTTTTTTATAAAAAGGTAGAAGCTAGGCTATTGTGTGATTTGTAGAATTTTGTGAGGCACAGAAATGAAAGTACATACAAGCCGAATTTTTTTAATCGTTCTAATTTCCATTTTTTTAATTCAGCAGGTCCAAGCCATGGAATCCATACCCTTAAACGGAATTTTTGAAACCGCTATTACTAATGAAAAACAGTATTTAAATAAATTTCGAGATGTTACACTCGAAGCAGTCTTTACTGACCCGACGGGAAAGAAAACCGAGTTTTGGGGTTTCTTTGACGGCAATGGAAGTGATGTAGCCGAGCGACTAGATGTTAAAAACTCCTGGACACCCAATTCCGGTGGTGAAATCGATGGTACAGTCTGGAAACTTCGCTTCATGCCGACAATAGCGGGTAACTGGACCTTTACCTGGGCTTTTTCAGACGAGAGCAAAAAGGGAAATGGCTCATTTACTGTATCAGCTCAGCAGATGCGACCCGGCGTTCTTAAAGTGGATGAAAAGTATCCCCGTTGGGTGCGAAACAGCCAGGGATATTTTTATCCGACCACGATTGAAATGCATTATGGTGAGCAACTTGCCTATGATATCAAGGACTATCATCAGAACTATGATGTATACAAAAAGCTGGGATTCAATATGGTCAGCTTTTTGGCCTTACCGACGTGGGATTTTACTACTTGGCAGGTTAATCCAATCAATAATTCAGGTAAATCCGATCCTTTTATCACAATTTGGTATCAGAATAAAGCACATAAGCCAAAAGATCCTACTGTATATGATTCTGATAGAATGCTTCTGTTTACATGGAAACGTTTTGAACAGCATATTGAGTACCTTTCTGCTCAGGACATGTATCTGTTTCTTTTTCAGGGATTCAATATTAAGCATAAAGATAAAGGCGCCGCTGTATTCCCCCATGAATTTTCAGGAGAAAAATTTGACTGGTACATGAAGTATTGCATGGCCAGACTGGCTCCTTATTACAATTTGATATGGAACAATACCTGGGAAAGTGACAATGGGATTAAGCCCTGGTTGGCTGGGCTTAAAAAGTATGACCCATGGAAGCATTTACGTCTGCGGGTAGAATCTGCAAGCAGTGACCTAGATGTTGCCGATATTGATGATGCTCCAGAAAAAGTTCCTACGACGTCAAACAAACCCATGTGGGTAGTTGAGAATAATCAGGAAACTGGTCTCTGGGGTCAAGAAGGGGAAGCCGGTGGTACTGAGACCATGGATCAGAATAAGGTTCTCGACTTGACCTGGCGCCATATAATGCGGTCCATCCCTGTATTTATTTTGGAATTTAAATATAAGGGTTACACAGATCCAAAAAATCATATCACTTTTCCCTGGGATCGCTATGGAAAAACAGATGGAGTCAAGTGGTTTGGTATCGCTCATCGTTTCGTACGCGAAAATGTGAACTACTGGCAAATGACTAATAAGAATGATCTGGCTGTCTCCCCAAACACACAATGCTTGGCCAATCTGGCAGGTTCTGAATACTTATGTTACCGAAAGCAGGGTGGAGATATACAGTTCAAAGCCTCTGAAGCGTCTTATCAAGTGACATGGCTAGATGTTAAGTCTGGTAACACAAAAGCCCTTAAAGCTGAACATCAGGGTGGCACATTGACCATAAAATCACCTGACAACATGTTTCAGGCTGTTCATGTAAAAAACCAGACTTCTACGAATGTAAAGCCTTCAGACATGGGCAAATTAAATTTGAAAATCGAGTCCGATTTGGAAATACAAGTAAATGGGCGTTTGATCACTAATCAGTAAATAAACATTAACATTCGCCAGCCGGATTGTCGGAGAAGGTTGAGGAATGCCTGAGCGTTACTCTTTACCTCCTTGCGGACCTGTAGTGAAGCGCTCGACAAATGCATTGGGTACCTGGATATAGCCTCGTGATGTTTTGCGGATGGGAATGTCTCCCAATAGGGCATGCGTCATGAGGTAGCCCAGTAGATCGAGATCGGGAACACATACAGATAAGCCGTGTTGTAGGCCTAGTGTCGTTTGCTCCAGGCTGATTACTTCTGCATCTTCAGGAACATTCCTTTTCTGCGCTGACAGTGTATCCAAACATTTCACCGCTAAGGCATCCGAAGTGCATATATAAAGCACGTGGCCGGGATATTCATTGCAAGCTGACATCATATCGGAGAAGAAATACAATTGGCTCGCTTCCAGCCAATTCTGTTTCGAGATCTTATGCTGGTATTTTCGCTTTAAATAAGCCAGATAATTTCGACTATCAGGCTCATTCAAAGCATTGCCCACCCACTTTGTGTCGACTGTTTCGTCGCTGCCGACTGCTAATAGGTGAAAGATTCCGCCTTCAGGTAAATACGGATTCACCCCATACACCAGTTTGCCGTAACGAAGTAGCGAACCGCTGAGATCATTTCGCATGCGGTCTCGATCGAGCACCAGAGCAATTTTGGTCAAATGTCTACCCTGCAAGTAATCGACAAACCCTCTCACCTGAGCGTAGGTCAATTCACCTCGCAAAAGCACTTGAACAGTGCTCGAAATACGAGTTCTGCCTTTATAATTGGCTATATCAAAAAGTACGCTTGGCCCTTTTCCCTTGCCCGTGCTAATCGCCGCTGAGATAGCCTCCATCTCAGCTTGATCAGTGCTATTGCATCTCCAGAACACCAGTGCCAAAGGCGGAGTTCGTCCAGCTATGTCGCGTGGCTCGCGCAACACCATCAGGCGCAAAGCAATACCATGTAGACGTAGTTCCGCCTCCATCCGGCGATAGGAAGGCGCCAGAATATCAGTATCGAATACCTGAGCCTTGTGCGCCTCGTGTCTCAGCACCAACCACAGCTCACGTGCTTCCTGGGTAGAAGACATACGTGTTACAGGGCCTGTTACACCTCCTAACCAGTAACGCTTGCCGATTCTAGATGCCAGACCCCTGTCCTGTAAAATACGGTAGGCTTCTGTTACCGTTCGAGGCGAAACACTATACTGTAACGAAAGGAACTTCACTTGGGGAAGCGGTGAGCCTACTCTTAGCCGTCCCTGCGAGATAGCCTCCTCCAGTGCTGCGGC
>JBBQAD010000485.1:0-2610 GCA_038315885.1 Fibrobacteria bacterium
TTTGGCGGCAATGCGGGCATATTCCATTTCATCATAGCCCGATTCGTCGAAGCCGATGGAAAAACTGCGGGCCGTGCCAGGATGCAATTGATGTACTAATCCTGTAACAGTGCTCGAATCGGTTCCTCCGCTTAAAAAGCCTCCTAATTCTTTAGCATCGACCCGATATGTGCTAAGGTCAGAAACGGCTTGTTCGCAGAGTGTGACACAGCGTTCTTTAATCGTTGAAATATCGCTTTCTTTGTTTTTTAAAAAATTAAGCTTCCAATATTCCTGTTCTTTAAATGCCTCTGAAGATAGTTCGACAAAGTGTCCGCTTTCCAAACGGCGTAGACCTTGATAGATACAATGGGGGCTGGGAATCATTTCCATATTGAGATACAGAAAGACCGATTGAGGATTTAGCTTTTTTTCAAAACCCGGAAGCGTCCACAGGGCCTTGCCATGGGAGGCAGCTGCTTTGATTCCGGGTGAATTTCCGCTCGAACTTTCATTGTTATTACTTCCAGTCCAATAAACAAGGGGCCGTACTCCGATGCGATCGGTGAAGCCAAAGGCTTTCTTGCGTTGTTTATCCCATATCAATACCGCATAGACTCCGCGAACAACAGACCACCAATCCAAGCCATGCTTGGTATATAAATCAGCTACCAACCTGGCTTCGGCCTCGGGTTTACCTCGATTTTTATTTTGAGCAATCAAGCCGCTGTTATACAACTCTCCATCGAAGGCTATGATACAGTGATCGTTTTCATACAGATGACAGTCGGAACTGGCTTCTGACCGGTAAGCTGCAAATAGTGTAGCATCCCCATCACTTAAGAGACCTTTTTCTGTTTCTTTTTCTAATCCTAGGGCATCGAGAAATCGTTGACGAACACCTGCGTCTTTCGATTGGGGAGAGAGAATCAGTCCAATACTAGCCATGCTAAAACCTTTAGCCTTTCACACTTTTCGGGTATCGGCATCGATGTAGTTGCGATGCCAGAGTTCAAAAACCAAAAGCGACCAGATCCACAAGCTGTAGTCGCGTTTACCGCGTAGCTGTTCATTCAAAATACGGGTCACCATTTTAGAATTGGTATAGCCGCGCTTACGGCATCTTTCCGATGTTAACAGATCAAAGGCGTAGTCTTTTAGTTCAGCCTTAAACCATTGGTCACGGGGAATGGCGAATCCCTGCTTGGGTTTGTTCAGTATGGATTCAGGCAGTAATCGGGCCGCCATCTTGCGAAGGATGTATTTTCCTTTGCCATCTTTTCGTTGTAACTCGGGTGGAATACTGGCGGCAAACTCAACCAATGTGTAATCCAAAAGCGGTGCTCGTGTTTCAAGTGATACAGCCATAGACATTCTGTCTACTTTCACCAGAATATCTTCGGGTAAATAGATTTTTGTATCATCATATTGCCTACGACTCATCGGGTTTTGCGGCCGATTCGACCAGTATTGCACAAAATCTTTTGGTTCTAAGGGATCTGTACTTGACCCAGAATGACCTGGGCTTTTTTGATTCGAGGCTGAATTAGTATTTTCTGACGAATTATTACTGAGATTGCGATCAAAATTTATTGAGTGAATCTCTCTCCATTCCCGATTGAGTAACAGATCTTTTATAGGAGGAAATTGTTCAATGACTTCACCGGCCTCGCGCGCTTCAATTTCAGATAGAGCCTTCAAAAAGTATTTACCAGGAGCATTCATGGGAAGCATCCTAGATAATGGGCCCCCCAAGCTTTGACGTAACCATAAAGGGATTTTTTTGTAGGCACTGAACTTTTCTTGCTCGGCATAGTGCCGATAGCCGGCAAAGAGCTCGTCACCGCCATCTCCCGAGAGTATTACAGTGACTTTTTCGCGCGCCATTTTGGATACATAATAGGTAGGTAGGGTAGAGCTGTCAGCAAAGGGTTCGTCGCAATGCCACACCAAATGATCCAAGAGTGCCGCAGCATCGGGTTTCACTGTAAATTCATGGTGTTCAGTGTTGAATATGCGGGAAATTTCTCGAGCTTGTTCTGCTTCGGAGTAGCCTTTTTCAGTGAAATCGATAGTAAAGGTCTTTACCGGCGCGCTGCTGACCTTGGCCATCGTGCCGACGACTGTGCTGGAATCAATCCCTCCGCTTAAGAAGGCCCCTAGCGGCACTTCGCTGATCAATCTTCGTTTCACTGAGGCTGTTAACAATTCGTCTAATTTGTCTACATAGTCATTTTCAGTTTTGCATTCGGTACTGACCTGGTAGTGTACATCCCAATAACAATTGAGATGAATATTTCCATTTTTATAAATCAGTGAGTGACCGGAACGAAGTTTGTTTACATGTTTAAAAATGGTGATGGGAGAGGGAATGTATCCAAAGGAGAAATACGCATTGACGGCTTCGGGCGCAATATCACGGGAGAGCTCGGGATGGGCTAAAAGGCTTTTTAACTCGGAGGCAAAAATAAATGTTCCGGCTAGGTTGGCATAGTAAAAGGGTTTTTTGCCCAGGCGATCGCGTGCTGCAAATAATATCTGTTCCTGTGTATCCCAAATGGCGAAGGCGAACATGCCGTTTAATTTCTGTAACATCTTTTCACCATAAACAACATAGGATTGTAACAGTGT
>JBBQAD010000281.1:0-5375 GCA_038315885.1 Fibrobacteria bacterium
GTGGTGATGGGGCTTTACTCCTTGCAGCATCGAGGCCAAGAATCCGCAGGGGTGGCCTGCGCAGATGGAAACAAAATCGGAGTGCTCAAGCGAATGGGCTTGGTGACCGAATTGATGAAAAATGAAGAAGATCTTTCTTCACTTATAGGTCACGCAGGAATTGGTCATTGTCGCTATTCAACCTCCGGCAATAGCAACATCACCAATGCTCAACCCATTGTTGCGTCGACTAAGTGGGGTGAGATTGCCTTAGCTCACAATGGCACGGTCGTAAATGCCTACCGGCTGCGTTCTGAAATGGAAAAAGATGGCCATATCTTTCAGAGCACTTCAGATACAGAGGTGATTCTTCATGTACTTGCCCGATCAAAAAAGCCCACCTTAACAGAAGCCTTAATAGAAACACTGAGTGTTTTAACCGGTTCTTTTTGCTTTTTGTTTTTAACCAAAGACACGATTTATGCGGCCCGTGATCGATTAGGCTTTCGACCTATGTCGCTGGGGCGTTTGGAAAAAAGTTGGGTAATCGCCTCAGAAACTTGTGCGTTGGATCTACTAGGCGCCAGTTATGTGCGCGACATTAGAGCCGGTGAATTGGCAACAATAACAGATACTGGTATTGAATCACTTGACTTCGCCAATCAAAAGAAAAAAGCCCATTGTATATTTGAATTCATTTATTTCTCACGCCCCGATTCCCGCATCTTTGAAGAAAACTGTGACAAGATTCGCAGAAAAATCGGTAAGGCGCTCGCAAAAGAATCGCCTGTCCCTGCCGATATTGTTATCGCCGTACCTGATTCGAGTAACACTGCAGCTTTGGGTTACTCACAGGAATCCGGGATCCCATTCGAAATTGGAATCCTTCGAAATCATTATGTCGGTAGAACATTTATTGATCCCTCTCAGAACGTTCGAGAACAAAAGGTAAAACTGAAATTCAATATGATTCCCGGCGTCATCCGAAACAAACGGGTCGTGCTGGTAGATGATTCTATTGTGCGAGGCACCACCCTTAAAATACTGACCAAGATGCTGCGTGAAGCAGGTGCAAAAGAAGTACACATTCGTATCAGCTCCCCACCAGTGAAAAACCCCTGTTTCTATGGAATGGACTTCCCTTCGAAATCAGAACTTATAGCAAGCCATTTGTCTATCGATGAAACTGCGCGTATGTTGGGCGCCAATTCCCTTCACTATTTAAGTATCGAAGGGCTAAAGACCGCCTCTCCCGGAGGAGGGAAAAACTTTTGCGCCGCTTGCTTTGATGGGGTCTATCCAGACGAAATTCCCGAAGAGGGAAACAAGCTCTCCTGTGGCTAGAGAAGCCTAGTCCATGAAGATTTCATGAAGATTTTTGGACGCTGCTTTTTGGTGCGCTGCATCCTGGTGCTCTCCCTTGTCTGCCTGGGTATTGCAATCTATTACGCTTCTCATACCGAACGCGAATCACTCTTTTGGTTTGGCATTTCATTTGTTCTATGGGGTAACTGGTTTATCCGCGAACAACAGATCCATCAAATGCGATACCTCACTGCATCACTGGCACTTATGCAAAGGGAATACGAAAGGGCGCGCGAAGGCTATGTAAACATTCTACGCTCTATGACCTCCGGAGTCATTGTCATGAATGTGGAAAACCGCATCACTCATGCAAATCAAGCGGTACTCTCCATTTTTGGAGCCTCTAGTCTGCAATTGATTGGCAAACAGATCTTTGAATTTCCCCAGTTTAAAGCGGTTACCCAACTGCTTTCGCAAACCCTAGATACCCGGCCTCCCTTTATCCATAATATCAAACAAGCTGAAATTGATGTAGAACGCTTTGATGGTTCGACCATTCCCTTGGGTCTTTCTACAGCGGTTCTTCGCGATCACCAAGAAACTCTGATTGGATACATCATTATCTGTCAAGATCTGACCGAAGTGAAAGCCCTGCGTGAAAAAGCCGAGCGTGACCGACGCCTAGCATCTTTGGGTGAAATGGCTGCTGGGGTAGCCCACGAAGTCCGCAATCCCCTCTCCAGTGTAATGGGTTTTGTATCTGTTATAGATGAAGAGTTACCAGAAGGACATGAACACAAGCCGTATCTCTCAATTATCATGAAAGAAATCGAACGTGCTTCCAAGGTGATTCAAGATGTGCTCGATTTCGCTAGACAATGGACCCCTGATTTGAAGCAAGGAGATCTAAACGCGCATATACAGGATGCGGTATTTCAGTTGTCTAATCAACTGAAGCAGTCGCAAATCGAGGTAAAAACCGATTATTGTACTGAGGGCAAAATGGTTCTCTTTGATAGAGAACAATTGCACCAAGTTTGGTTGAATCTAATCAAAAACGCAATCGATTCTATGCAGCCGGGCGGCAAACTGAATCTAAGCACCCGCTTTATTCCCAATCCCATAGGAGAAGATTTGATTCGGATTGATTTGGAAGACAGCGGCTCGGGAATTTTAGACCAACATCTGGCAAAAATATTCGCGCCTTTTTTTACCAGTAAACAAAGCCAAAGGGGAACCGGTTTAGGACTAGCCATTACTTCAAGAATAATCATGGAACATAAGGGTCACATAGACGTTACTAGCAAGATTGGTCAGGGTTCGCGCTTTAGTATTACATTTCCTAGAGGGAAATCATTAGTTCACGTTAATTCCGAAAAATAAAACGTGGTTTTGCCGAGAGATTTTTCAAATGCGCATACCAGGCAAAAGTCATAAAGCAATTGGAAAGTAATAACAATGACACTGTCTTAAGTGTTACAGACACATTGCACCTCGCCTTTTTTATAGATAAGTGTTACGTTAGTCAGAAAAAAAATTAAACGAGCAGGCTTTCGCGAGTCAGAATCATTTCCCAAGCTTGCTCTACGGCCATCAAGAGAGCTTCATTTTCGCCGACATTTTCAATCACAAAATCAGCTTGTTCGCGCTTTAATTCGTCAGAGCCCTGAGCATGAATCCGATTAGATGCATCCTCACGATTGAGATGACTTCTGGCTATTAATCTTTCCAAACGTATCTCTTCTGGCGCTGTCACGAGTATCAAAAAATCAACCTCGTGATGAACCCCAAACTCTACTAAAAGTGCTGCATCAACTACCACTCGATTCATAATTCTTCGAGCGCTGCCGATGCGTTGTCGCATCGCAATATTAAGTGCTGGGTGGACAATTCGGTTTAAATTTTCTAACGCGTTGGGATCACTAAAAACAATGCGACCTAAGCGGCTGCGATTGAGACGACCCTCTTCATCAAGAACGTGAGGCCCAAATTCGTTGGCGATACGCCGCACTAGGGCGTGGTCTTCAGCATAAAGTTCATGGGCTACTCGATCCGCGTCAACCAGAGCACAACCTTTTTCCCGCAGCATACGTGCGACCGAAGATTTACCCGCGGCCATATTTCCGGTTACTCCAATGATCAATCTGCTACCACTCTATATCTTTTTCTCGAAGTTTTGAAACTGTTCAATGCCTTAAGTGCTCGCTCCCGCTGTTTCTTCTACTTGATTATGCGGATCCGACTCCGATGTTTCTAATTCACTTTGATGACGATTTTGGGGCTGAACCATTCGCTTTTCTAGCATGGTCAAAGCCTGCTCGAAGTCCAAGGGTAAATCACCCTTAGGAATCGCGCCTTTTTCTTCTAACCGCATAAATAATCGCTGTAATTGTGGCACTGGCAAGGCTGCCTCACGTAACAAACCAGGATTGCGTAGGACAGCTTGGGGAGAGTCAACTGTTAATAATCGTCCTTCTCCTAAAAGCGCCAGGCGTGTTACAATGTTAAGAATTTCATCCATGTGATGACAAGCAATCAAAATCGAAAATCCTTTTCGCTTCAAGGTGCGAATGATATCTAGGGTATCTTCGACTCCCAATGAATCCAAATCTGCCAGCGGTTCATCGAGCAATAAAATCGAGGGTTCTGATACTAGAGCCAATCCAAGAGCAACGCGACGACGTTCGCCATAGGACATTTCATCGAGAAACCAATCACGGGCATGGCGCATGTTAACAGAGGCCAATATCAGTTCAACTTTATCGCGAATAGACCGGCCTTCAAAGCCCAAAACACGGCAGGCCCGAGCCAATTCATCTTCTACAGTGGGTCCGACCATTTGCGCTTCGGGATTCTGTTCTACTAAGGTGATAAACTCGCGCAATTTTCTGGGTGATAGTTCTGAGATGTTACGCGAGCCTATCATAACACTACCCTCATAACGAGGTAGGTAGCCTGCCAGTAACTTAAGCAGTGTGGTTTTTCCAGCTCCATTAGCCCCGACTAGAGCTAGCACTTCGCCTTGCTCCACTGTCAGATTGATTTTCTCAACGGCAGCATTTCCAGCCGGGTAGAAGAAAGTCACATCCTTTAGAACAGCTACTTTTTTTATATCGCCCATAGTTACTCCTCAAGCGCCTGGCCCAAAGCTTGGGTAGGAAACTAATATAGTGGCAACAATCGGCTACCACGTTTACAAAACTAAAAAATTATGCGGTCTGACTGGCACGCTTGCGAATGGGCAGGGCAGCAATCGCCCCATCTCGACAATCAATTTTCAAAGTTTCGGTTAATGCGAAATCGGCAAGACTTAAGGGAATCCGTGTGCGAGGTAAGCCGCGCCCCACCTTCCAATAATCCCTGCTGATGGCCACTGCATAGACCGGGGTTCGATATCCTAAAAATCGTCTAGAAACATTGAGGGGTTGGCCTACTCCTCTAGTTCCAAAAAAAGCGTCTAAAGCGACGTGAACCGAAAGGGGTCGACTATAACATTCTTTAGATGCAGCACTTAACCAATGCTTGATCATGGTCTCTGTGCCCCACACCGGTAAGATAATGGGATCTTCAAAACCGCTGCTGAACCAAATCTGTACCATCTGGCTTGGCACTTGGTTAGTCGTGGGCTTAATTTTGACAGGAGACACAAAGGTGGCTCCTGGAGTCAGTGCAGTTTTATTTAATTGCATTAAACCCAATCAGATGGGCAAAATCGTCAAAGCGAAATGCGTTAAACTTTTTTGTCCCTATGCGGCCATGCCGCTACCCACGCTGTAAATTATCTTGCCGTGAGCTCAGTGTAAAGAAAAAAGAGAGAAAGAAATTCGACTAAGGGATACTAATGTCAATGGATTCAAAGGATTCCAAAAGTTCTCAAGGCATCAAATGGAAAGTCTGCGGGCTTAAATCCTTAGTCAACATGGAATTGGTTTTGGAGCTGCAACCTGATTGGGTGGGACTCAATTTTGTTCCCTCTAGCCCACGAAAAGTAACTCTCGAAGAAGCAAAGGCTCTTAAAACCGAGATTAAGCACAGTCAGGTAGTCGGGATTTTTGCCAAGCAAAGCCTGGAAGAGATAAAGGCCATTCATG
>JBBQAD010000420.1:0-3594 GCA_038315885.1 Fibrobacteria bacterium
TCTACCAACACTTGTTTAAAATGTTGGCGGCTTGTGCAATGAGGGGCCTGATGGCGTAACACGAGATGCCGGTGACATTGATGTTTTGCTGTCAAGCGCGCTGCTCCTAGGATTTCGGCTTCTGCCCCAGTTTCGAGTAAATCGATAGAGAAATGCTGACGACTTAATTTGCTGCCGCTAGCAATGGAAATGACCTTGAGATAAGCATCGCGATGTAATTGAAAATTTCTCGCACTTAGATGCAAATAATTGGAGTGTTCTTCTTGCAATTCAACCCAATGTAAGCGACTGTTTGCTGCTTGATTTACATGAATTTGAATATTGTGCATGAGCTTTTGTTTGGGCTCTGCCAAAGAACAAAATCTTAGATAAACAGTGCTTTCTATACCCGATTCAAGACGAAGGGAGAGATGAACATCCCGACGGGAGGGAAAGGTTTGTGCTTGAGAATTATCATCGACTAAGGTATCTGAATTGGACTTTTCTTCAGTAACAATTATCAGAATCTGCAAAGCTTGAGGAACACTTTTTTCCATGACAATATGAAGGGGGAAAGGTGCCCCCAGCGCTGCTATTGCGCCGGGTATGTCATCGAAAGAAATCGAGTCAGGAGAGCTTGCTCTTTCTTCAAGGCGAAGCAAAGCAGGGGCGGAACTCCATTTTTTCTGAAGTTTTCCATTAAGAAGAACAATTCGATTTTCTTCACATCCCGGAATAGTTTTTTCATCGATCCAGCTCGATGAAATTTGGGCTTGGTTTTCATCCGGAGCTATATCCCGACTTGGAACTGCGTTTGGAACTTCATTCAAGTAGGGGTTTATCTCAGCCACACGCAGATAATGAAATGCTTCATCCCTTGTAGTGGGAAAACCCTGACTTTGAATAAATTGCATGGCTTCACGAATGGCAACCGAGTTAGCGTGCGTGGGTACTGCTTTCTCATCCTTGAATTTTGAAATCATGGCTTCTAAATATTCTTGCCACTCTTTGGGCAAGTTTTCTGAGGCTGGCATCTGCGCTTCAAGCACTTGCATTATTTAGTCAGCCAATCGTAACCCTGTTCTTCCAATTCTTTAGCCAGCTCCTTATCTCCGCTGCGAATAATACGTCCATTGCTCAAGACATGCACTTGATTGGGTTCGATATAATCCAAAAGGCGTTGATAGTGGGTGATCAAAATAAAGGCATTATCAGAACGCCTCAACTTGTTGAGTCCTGAGGCAACAATCCGCAAGGCATCAATATCGAGACCGGAATCGGTTTCATCTAAAATCGAAAGGGTGGGATTTAAGATGGAGAGCTGCAATATTTCGTTGCGTTTTTTTTCTCCTCCAGAAAATCCAGAGTTTAAATCGCGTTCCTTGAAGCGGGCATCCATATCCAGAAACTTCATCTTTTCATCTAGAAGCATATCGAAGTCGAGAGGATCAGCCTCTTCTAAGCCCGCTTCTTTTTGTTTGGTATTGTAAGCAAGCCTTAAAAATTCGGCATTGTTAACACCGGCTACTTCTACCGGATATTGATATCCGATAAACAAGCCTTTTCTTGCTCGCAGTTCTGCACTCATTTCCAAAAGATTTTCATTCTTAAAGGTAACGGTACCTTTGCTGGCTTTATATTGGGGGTGACCTGCCAAGACTTTAGACAAGGTGCTTTTACCGGAGCCATTGGGTCCCATAATTGCATGAACTTCACCGGGAAGTACCCGTAATGAGATGCCCGTCAAAATTTCCTTTTCATCGATTTCGGCGTGCAAATCCTGAATTTCAATTATTGGGTTCATCCTACGCTGTTCTCCAATTTAAGAGCGAGTAATCGTTGGGCTTCTACCGCAAATTCCAAGGGCAATTGCTGAAACACTTCTTTACAAAATCCATTGAGAATCATTCCGATGGCTTCTTCTCTAGAAATGCCTCTCGATTCAAAGTAGAAAAGCTGTTCCTCACTGATTTTAGAGGTGGAAGCCTCATGTTCTACTTGAGCTTTGCTGTTGGCGGCTTCTACATAGGGAAAGGTATTTGCACTGCACTGATCTCCGACTAGCATACTGTCACATTGGCTATAGTTTCTGGCGCCATCGGCATTCTTGGCAATGCGGACCAGGCCTCGATAACTGTTAGAAGAACGGTCGGCAGAAATCCCCTTCGATACAATTCGAGAGCGGGTATTCTTGCCCAAGTGCAACATCTTGCTGCCGGTATCGGCCTGCATGAGACCATTGGTCAAGGCGACGGAATAGAACTCGCCGATTGAATCATCGCCAACCAAAGTGCAACTGGGGTATTTCCAGGTGATGGCTGAGCCAGTCTCCACTTGTGTCCAAGAAATTTTTGATTTTTTTCCTAAACACTTTCCTCTTTTAGTTACAAAATTGAAGATCCCCCCCTTACCGGTTTCGGGGTCTCCTGCATACCAGTTCTGCACCGTGCTGTATTTAATCTCGGCATTCTCCAAAGTGACCAACTCGACCACAGCCGCATGCAACTGATTGGTATCAAATTGCGGTGCAGTACAGCCTTCGAGATAGGAGACATAGCTGTTATCAGAACAGACAATCAGGGTTCGTTCAAACTGGCCGGATTCTTCAGTATTTATGCGAAAGTAAGTGGATAATTCCATGGGGCATTTGGTGTCGGGTGGAATAAACACAAAGCTTCCATCAGTAAAGACGGCTGAATTCAGAGCAGCAAAATAGTTGTCACCAATAGGAACAACCGAACCCAAATATTCCTCAATGAGTTCGGGGTATTCTTGTACTGCCTCACTGAAAGAGGAGAAAATAACTCCGGCTTCCAATAATTTTTTTTTGTGAGTAGTTGCTACACTAACACTGTCGAAGACGGCGTCAACCGCGACATTACTAAGGCGTTTTTGTTCATCTAGAGGAATCCCCAGTTTTTCAAAGGTGCGCAGAATTTCTGGATCGAGCTCCGATAAATCACTGAGCTTTTTCTTTTGCTTAGGCTCTGCGAAGTAAACAATGTTCTGATAATTGATTGGGGGGTAATGAACATGTGCCCAGGAAGGTTCTTCCATTTGCAGCCATTTTTGATAGGCTTTCAAGCGAAAATTGAGTAAAAATTCGGGTTCATTTTTTTTCTTTGATAAGGCTCGAATGATGTCTTCACTTAAGCCCCGAGTGAAGGATTCCATCTCAACGTTGGAGACAAAGCCATATTTATAATCGCTACGGCCAAAATTTTCTTTGGATTCCGTTTTTGATGAATCCGTTTCATTTGTAATTACGCTAGTAACCAGTGGAGTTTGTGCCATATTAGTGCCCCCTACTTAACCAGAAAAATCCGAGTGTAGCCATCACTGCTAGACTGGAACTATTCTGGAAACTTGTTTTTGGGTTTTGTTTTCCAAATATCATACTGATGTAACTCATTCTATTGGAATCACTTGTAGCTGACTGTGCAGGTTGCGTCTTAATGTATCTTCGATAAAGCTTAAAGTTGCTCCGGTCGATGAAGCACAGCTGCCGCAAGCGCCTTGGTAACGAACTTTAAGTCGAATGCTGTCTTCGATATCGATAATTTCGAGATCACCTCCATCGGAGTTAAGACCCGGCCGCACATCCTTGTCTAAGAT
>JBBQAD010000113.1:0-8694 GCA_038315885.1 Fibrobacteria bacterium
AGTTCCGGCTCCCTGCTGAAAATCAATTCAGACAGTGGGGAGCTTATACAAAGTGAAAATTGGAACAGTGAAGATCTCGATTTGGCTTTTGTGAAACCTTCTGAAACAGAATTTGATACCCGAAAAAACTATTGGACATTGAAAAACAGCAAGGGGAGAATCTATCGACTTTATCAAAGAAACATTAAGTATGCCAGCCAGGACTATAAATTATCCTGCGCGACCGAGATAACGAGCACTGTGTTACATCACCAAGTGCTGGGAATTATTCTACTGACTGCTATTCCCTTTCTTTTGGCTGTCTCTGCTGGAGGGGGATACTTTTTGGCAGGGAAATTATTAAGCCCTATACGCGAAATAACCGGCAAGACGAAAAATATCAGTGAAAATAACCTGCATGAACAGCTTCCTTTAAAAAATAAGCATGATGAATTTGGTCAATTATCGATGGTCATGAATGATTTACTGTCCCGTTTACATCGCTCATTTGAACAGCTTCGCCGATTTACCTCTGACGCTTCGCATGAGTTACGGACTCCGCTAACTGCGATTCGAACCGTGGGAGAAACAGCACTTAAAAAAGATTTATCTCCCGAGCGCTATCGCGAGATCATTGGCAGCATGCTCGAAGAAGTCAATCGGCAAACCTCCTTGATTGAGAGTTTGTTGACATTGACCCGGGCAGACGCCCAGCAGATTCCCTTACATCTCGAAGTCGTCGATATCTGCCAGGAAGTTGAAAGCGTGGCGGAACTTCTCTCCGTTTTGGCGGAAGAAAAAATGCAGCATCTAGAACTGGATCTACCGGGAAAATTTATGGTCCGGGTTGATCGTTCCTCCATTCGCCAGGCACTTATCAATATTCTGGATAACGCCATAAAATTCTCCCCGGTAAAAACTTGTGTAAACATCCGAGTCTATTTTGAGAAAGATGTTGTAGTTGATATATCGGATGAGGGGCCCGGTATTAGTGATACCGATATTTCCCGGATTTTCGACCGTTTTTATCGAGTCGATAAATCACGAAGTAGTACCGGCAGCGGATTGGGTTTATCTATTGCCAAACAGGCGGTCGAGAACTGCGGTGGAAGAATTACAGTAGGTAAAAAGGAAGCTGAAAATAGCAGCGTCCATAAATCTGTATCGGGGGGGACTTCATTTAAAATTCTTTTGCCGAAAGCGTGATATTATCGCATCTTAAGTATCTAGCACAAAGGATTAATAATGCCGAAAAAAATTGGAATATTGGGTTCTGGAGGTGTCGCAAAAGCGCTGGGGAGCGGATTTATCAAACACGGATATGAAGTGATTTTGGGAACCCGTGATGTTGCCAAGCTGGCGGCCTGGCAACAGGAATCAGGTACAAAAGGGAGAGTGGGTTCGTTTTCTGAAGCAGCCCAATTTGGTGATATCATCGTATTGGCGGTAAAGGGAAAGGTTGCCGAGGATGTGTTACGATTAGCGGGGGCAGAAAATATAGCGAACAAAATAATTATCGATGCTACCAATCCCATTGATGAAAGTAAAGCCCCGGTCAATGGTGTGTTACAATTTTTCACTTCTCCCGATGAATCACTATTGGAGCGATTACAAAAGGCTGTTCCAACGGGAAAATTTGTCAAAGCCTTCAATAGTATAGGCGCTCCCTTTATGGTTGACCCAAAATTTCCCGGAGGAAAGCCATCGATGTTTATCTGTGGAAATGAAGAAAGGGCACGCAAAGAGGTCAGTGATATACTTCTTCAATTCGGTTGGGAAGTGGAAGATATGGGTAAAATGGAAGCTGCCAGAGCGATAGAATCCCTCTGTATTCTTTGGTGTATTCCGGGTATGCTCGGCAATCAATGGACCCATGCCTTCAAGCTGCTGAAGATGTAGTTTGATTTCAATCACGCTTTAAATAGTTGCCGGCATCAGGAATTCGGACATTGAAAAGAAGCTAAGGCCTGACCGTTACCGGGATTCTTATCAGGATGAAATTTTAAGGCAATTTTTTTATAAGCCGATTTGATATCAGTGTCTGAAGCACCTTGGTTTACTCCCAAGATTTCGTAATAGTTAGTAGTCTGATTACTCAATTGCAAGCACCTAAATAGTAGTGACTAGAACGATTTCTCAGATTTGGAATTTTCAACCAATAACAAGGCGTTATTGATATCAATAGCGGTAAATGGTTTATGTAATACAAAAACCGGATTGAGTTCATTGAGTGATTCATCCACCTCTTCTGAGCGCATCCCTGTTACAAATCCCAAATTAATCGTAGGATGGTGTCGTTTCATGGCTCCTGCAAGTCCATCTCCTCCCAGAATCGGCATTCGATAATCGCTTATCACAAGGTCGATTTTTTTTAATCCCAATTGTTTTAATGCTTCTTCTCCATTTGATGCTGTGAAGATATAACACTGGGGACGGGATTTCTTGATTACTGTTTCCAGTAACTTTAATGAACCAGGGCTGTCATCCACCAATAAAATTCGCATTGCTTCCTCGTTTCCCTGCACTGTTATCAGTCGAAACCTGTTTCAACCCTTTGCTTGACAATTAGGAGATGGGAAGATTCTAGGTCCCGGCACATATTCTGACCTAGGAATTTGAATTTGTTGAAAAATTCAACAGCCAGGGATTACAATCTCAAATAATGTTAAGCGGTGAAGATTTAAAAGCCATCCGGGGCAAACCAGAAGTCTTGATCGACAAGTTGGGCGACAAAATTGCCAATCCTATGATAGTCAGAGAGTGCTTAAACTTGATGAACGATCCCACTGCTTCGGCAGATTCTTTAACTTCCATTTTGGAAGGAGATCCGGGTCTCTCGGCTAGAGTGTTAAAGCTGGCCAACTCACCAATTTATAGTTCGGGACAGGGCATTGTATCCATTCGAGCTGCCCTGGTGCGCTTGGGTAATAAAAATGTATCCAGACTACTTTTGGCCATGTCGTTAACATCCAAAAGCGATAAAGAACAGTCTGATTTTCTAAAGAAGATTTGGTTACACTCGATGGCGGTTGGTAGCTTCACAAAAGACCTAGCAGAATTAAAGGGAATGAATTCCAAAGAGGGTAAAGACCTCTGGTTCAGTTTGGGACTGTTACACAATTTAGGGATGGTACTTTTGGCATCGGGTGGTTTGGCTGTTCCTCTCGCAAAGATGGCCCAGAAAGAAAGATTGTCACTTTTACAGGTTGAGAAAAAAGCCTTGGGATTCGACCATGCCGACGTAGGTGCCGAACTGGCGAAGCGTTGGAACTTTCCCCCTTTATTGCGCGAAGTGATGGGCCTTCATCACCAGCCAAATCAAGCGAAAACCCATCGAGACGAGGTGGGGCTAATCGGTTTGGCGGATACACTGGCAGAAAAATTAGGTTATGGCCTAAGCCCCGCTCCCGAAAATTCAGATGGTGAAGACTGGGGTAAGAGTTACGGGTTGTCTGATATAGAACAAGCTGAATTACTCGAATGGGCCGGCTCTCAAGCCTCGGCCCTGGAGGCCCTTGCTGCGCCTTTGGCCGGTTGAGGGCCCTCTTTAACCAAGTAATACCCCCAACATGAAGGCCAATTGTAATACAGTAAAAATAGAGAAATACAAATCCCTAGCTTAAGCCGATTTACTTAGCTCAGCAGGGCTTTCATCAAACGATTTTGAGATGGCGCCCTGAGCCGCCTTTCCCATATTGGCCAAAATGTTCCATTCTGTCTCAATGGTATGTATAAAGGCATTCCATGACGATTCCTTTTCATGCAGATGCTTGGCTTCTCTTTTCGCGTCTTCATACAATTTTAAAGCGCGCAAGGCACAATTTTCATCCGACAAACGTTCCGCCGTTTTGTGAGCAGCTTCTATCAGGGAGTTGCGAAGAGATTTGTTAGCTTTAAAAATCCATTCTAAGGCAGAAACAAAACTTTCGATATTTTCCGTCTCCAATAGTCTTCCGTTAACCTTGTCTTGTACCACCTCATCGATTCCCGAAGCTTTTACCGCTACCACTGGAAGCCCAGCAGCCATCGCTTCGGTAACAACAAGTCCTTGTGTTTCACTCTGAGATGCAAAGGCAAAAACATTCATTGCATGATAACAATCAAATAAATCTTGCCCTAGTTGGATACCTACAAGAGAAATTCTTGCCTTGTTCGCATGCGCTTCAATCCGCTCTTTTATAGAAGCTTCCAAAGGTCCAGTTCCGGCAATTACAAAGTAGACGTGTTCTTCAGATTCCATAAACTGTAACACCGCATCCATTAAAAATCCAATATTTTTCTCTTCAGCCAGACGGCTTACAAATCCAACTACAAAGGCTTTTTCGGGTATGGAGTATTTATTTCGAAATCGTTTCCCTTCGCCGGTGGCTATGGCTTGTAGATCAATTCCGGTGGGGATGACATCAATGGGTTTTGTTACTCCTTTGCGAGCCAGCTCCAGAGCTACGTAATGGCTAGGGGCGATAATTTGGTCACTTAAATTTGCATAGCCAGCGGCCAAGGTTCCAACAAAATATTTAAGGGCCTCTGTACCTGCGCCAGGAGCATAGTGAGTATATTTTTCGTAAAAAGTATGAAATGTATAGATCAGCGGAATCTCAAAAGTAGCTGCCAAGCGCAAAGCGGTATTGCCTAGCAAAAAAGGGTGATGCGAATGTATTACGGCAGGATTAAATTTATTTATTTCTTCATTTAAAGAAAACGGGATTGGTATTCCAACACTAAAATCTGTTCCATTAAAATTTTGGATTGTCGGAACTCGTATAACTTCAGATTCTTCTTCTTGGTCAGGAAAACTGGGGGCTACAATTAACACCTTGTGCCCCAGTTTCCGATAACAAGCCGTAAATGTAACAATCGAACGGGAAACTCCGCTCGTAAAGGGTTTGTAGGTATTTGTAATCATTAAAATATTCATTGTCTATCCTTAATGTAATCCATTTTTTAAACTCAAATCTATTACCAAGGGAAGATGGTCGGATGCCACACGGGCCAAGTGAAAATCGGGAACTTGCACTTTTTCGACCTTGAAATGCTGTGATATAAAGGCATGATCTAAACGGGTATAGGGAAATTGGGAAAACCAGGTATTTTTGGGACGTCCATTCGCAACAAGCGCTTGGGCATCTCCAAGACTACGTGTGATTTGTTTATAAACATGAGATTTTGGCCCTGAATTAAAATCACCACAGACAATAAGGGGAATGGTTGTATCTCTATTCTCTAACCATTCTGGGCCCATTAGGGCGCTCACTTGTCGCCTTTGCTCTTGCGGCCAGAGCCCAAAGTGGGTGTTAACAAGCTGAACAGCTTGATTTTGTAACCAAAATTCAACCCACAGGGCACCACGGCTTTCGGATCGCGGGAGATTTTTGAAATGGGGAAGCGCACCCGATTTTAAAATCCGAATCGGAAAACGACTTAAAATGGCGTTCCCAAATTCTTGATCTCGTGCGATACGCACAGGATGGTATTCCACTTCTAGGTCTAGCAGTTCCGCCAATTTATTTGCCTGATGGACATAATTTGAACGGTGATGTTTATGGTCGAGCTCCTGTAAGGCGACAATATCGGGTTGGTAATGGCCAATTACCTTTGCAATTCGCTCTGGCGAATGGCCTAATTCCAGACCAACACAAGAATGCACATTGTATGACAAAATTCTTAATGCACTCGGTTTAACTAATGCCGGGTTTCGTTGGGGCGGACCGGGAATCGGCATTTTTCCCTGGTAAATCATACCCGCCTGATAGATATCGATAGGGCGGATTAACTGCGAAGAGAGATACACTCGATTATCATCTTCTGGCAAGACCAAGAAAGCTTCACACTCTTCAGGGCTGATACTGCCGTGGGACCCATTTTCATCGGCAAAGGTGACTGGTTTTTTAATACCGGCTCGCCAACCCATAACAACTAGGTCGCCCACAAATTCGTTACGACACAAACGTTGCATGTCTTCTATCACCTGGTTTTGAAAAGGGTGTTCGGTTAAAAGCGTTTCTTTATCTCTCGGTAATTGAAATTCACCATTTTTGCTCCACCCTTGTAAACCCTGTTCACAATGTGTATCAAAGACTAGTTCAATTCCCTTTGAAGCAGCCAGACTTTTCCCTAGAGCTTCTCTTTTTTCATCTAGTTCCCCTTCTTTTAAATAAACCATTCCTGTTGGGCCCATGGTTGTAACTACAGGAAATGTTTCTTCGCTCGTATCTGTTACTCCAGACGACTCTGCTTCTACTAAACCTAATTTGGCAAATAAGTATTGTAGCCTTTTACCCCCAAAGTAGACGATTCTCTGTAATTGTATCCCTTCGGGTTTTATATACTTGCTTTGCTTAGCAGGTGAAACAGTATTAACTGTATTAGAAATATTTTCGGGGCTTCCATTATTCCATAATTGCATTACTGTTTCTTTTAAATTGTGGCCCGCAACCTGGTGGTAAGGAGTTGATTCAATCTGGCCATGATCCGAATAAATCCAGATGTCATATTCACGTCGGCCAGATAATTTTGATTCCTTCCAAATTCTTTTAATGCTGTCATCAATTCCCTTTAAAACCCAATGAGCAAATCTGGAATTTGGCCCCCTTCGATGGGACTGTTCATCATAGCCTATAAGATTGAGATGAACGATCGGCAAGCCTCGAGTTACATCGATTTTTGCCGCATTGGTTATCCATTCGCGCATCAAGATGCAAATACCGACTCGGGCAAAGGCAAAAATCAGTTCTTGCTTCATGCTTTGACCTTTACGAATACCTTTGATGGCGTCATTTATAGCAAGTGCAAGTTCCAAGAATCCATAAGCAATTGAACGAATCGCACTAAAGAGGTACACCGTTAAAACCACGCTAAGAGTAATGGGCCCCGGTGAACGAGTGGAGGTACCCCATCCCCAGGATGCAGCGCAGAATCTCGGCTCTTTGGCGCCTCCTGTGTATATATTACTGTAACAGCTTCCTCCACACATCAAGGCCTCGCCTTTTTGTGCTAATCGATCTTCGATATTTTTTACCGTATCTTGTTGGAGCATTTTGCGAATGCGTTGCGTAGTTCGATCAAAAAAACTAAAAGCAGGAACGATACCTCGCACGCCGTAAAAGAGTTCCCCCTGTACTGCCGGCGTATTCGAAGGTAGACCGGAATACATGGATCGTAACACATAATTTTCACGCCTTAAGAGCCAGGCCATGAAGGGCATTTTTCCGTTTTTCAGGGCTTTCTGTAATTGAATTCGTGAAAATCCATCGATTTGAATGAGAATAAGACCTTTTTTTGCTTGGTTTTTTTTACCATTTTCGTAGGGATGCATTCCTAGCAAGACACCTATCCAGCGGCTTCGTTTTAATACTCTACGTAACAATCGAAATCTTGAATGTAGTCTGATAATCACTGGTTACCTCTAAAAAGGACAGGGCAATGCTTGCTTTGGGATAGGTTCATAGGTATATATATTACAAATATTTTCAGAAAAGTGTTTGAGATGTTAGAAAACATACATCGAAATCCCTTGCAAAAAGGAATTTGTAATCACTTTTAGTAATGATAAATATTTTTTATATATCAAATATATCAATAAATAATTATCGTAAGAAGAATGAACATAGCCTTGTGGTTTAACAAGGCAACCTAAATTTGCAACTAAATCAAATCATTCCACAATCAATCTTACTCCTGAAAATTGCCACTGACACTCAGGCTGAAAAAAATTGCGATAGGTCGAACGAGAATGTCCAAATGGTGTGACAATTGAAGCACCCCTTAGTACCATTTGATTGATCATGAATTTTCCGTTGTATTCACCCAAGGCTCCTTTTGCCATCTTATAACCAGGATAGGGTAGATAAGCACTATTGGTCCATTCCCAGCGCAAACCCCATGTTAAATGTTTGCTGGCGACTTCCCATTCAAATTCGGTAGGCAAGCGTGTCCCCTTCCAAGTGGCATAGGCATTGGCTTCATAGAAGCTGACATGTGACAAAATTGCCATTGGATCAATTTCTTTTAATCCCGAAAAAGTGTAATGATACCAACGGCCTTCCATTTGCTGCCAATAGAGCGGTGCCTTTTTTTTGTTCTTTTGAATCCAAGTCCAGCCATCATCGAGCCAATAGCGAAAGTTTTCGTAAGCTCCCGTCTGCATGAATTCGAGATAATCGCCATTGGTTACGAGTTCATGAGAAATTTTATAGGCTTGAAGATACACTTTGTGTGCGCCTAATTCGTTGTCAAAACAAAATCCAGATCCTTGATGACCCACTTGGTACACACCCTCATCTACTGTAACATAGCTTGATCTTTTATTATAACCGGTTACAAGTTCAAATGTTGCATCATAAACCGGATGGGTGGGATTATAGCTAAATGTATATTTTAGATCGGAGAGTAACAGTTCCTGATGTTGCTGCTCGTGATTTAGTCCCAACTCAATCAAATCATAAAATTCAGCTTCATCCACTTCGTCTACAAATCCGTTTTCATACTGAACAATAAGTTGAGAATCCACATATTCCCGGTATTCCATTACTTCTTCTAATGAGGGACGGGTAATCAAACCTCTTTCAGCGCGCAATGTTCTATTGCCAAAGGAGTTGTAATAACTATTAAACAAAAATCCAAAATCAGGAGAGAATTCTTCATAACCCATGACTCGTCTTCTAAGAATAAACTCTTCAAAAAACCAAGTTGTGTGCGCAAGATGCCATTTGGGTG
>JBBQAD010000458.1:0-3032 GCA_038315885.1 Fibrobacteria bacterium
GACTGGCATAGGTTTTGGTATCAAAGTAGAACCGGAAAGGGTTCTTGAAAAGATGCGGGGATTTCTGCAATCATTTCGGCATTAAGCGATGGACGTAAAGAGATACTATAGTGAACGAAAATTGGGTGCCGGCGGCATGGCCAGTGTCTATTTGGCTACTGATACAAAGCTGGAACGAAAAGTGGCCATTAAAATGCTGCATGAGCATTTACTCGATGATCCCAATTTAAAGCGCCGTCTCATGATTGAAGCGAAATCGGCAGCATCCCTGGCGCATGAAAATATTGTAGCCATCCATGATGCCATTGAGGAAGATGGAACGTTTCAATTAGTGATGGAATACATCGATGGAGTAAATTTGGATGAGTTCTTCAGTATTTATTCCACACCGCCACCTTTAATCTCTTTAGAAATTCTCAGACAGTTATGCGAAGGCCTCGCTGCTGCCCATCATAAAGGCATTGTGCACCGAGATATTAAACCGGGAAATCTGTTGTTGGATAAAAGAGGTTTGATCAAAATAACAGATTTTGGTTTAGCTCAGAGTTACAATTTTAGTGCCCATACTCAAGCAGGCCAATTTTTGGGGACCGCCCAGTATTGCTCTCCCGAAGCGATAAAGGCCGAAGGTGTTTCTTTTAAATCGGATCTATTTTCTGCTGGATGCGTATTTTATCGTTCCTTAACCGGTAAATTGGCCTTCGATGGAGAAAATCCCCACGAAATATTGGTGAAAATTTGCGATGAAAACCCTTCGCCCCCGGCCGAGCGACTTCCCGAAGCTTTTCCTTTTGTCAGTGAATTAGCCATGTTGCTTTTACATAAGGATGTAAACAGTCGCCCCAGTGCGTACGATGTGGTTAAGAAAATCTCGGACTTTGATCAGTCGATGGGGCTGGGTTTAGGCTCTCACCGGCTGCGGCGCTTTCAAGAAAATCCCGCTGAGTACTTACAAGAAGAGCGCGATCAGTTAGCGAGAATGTTTAGCCGTCTGGCCAATGAATATACCACTAAAAGAAAAGCAGTCCTTAGCCAAAGAGCGCAATATTATGCCGGGATTTTTTCTGCTCCAGCGCGAATTGATAAGTCTTCACCAAAGGGCTTAAAAACGAAGGACAGCTCAGGAAAGATTTTAAAGCCCAACTCAGCAAAGGGCAAAAGAAAAATAAGTTGGGCATTGGGGCTTGTTGCCTGTGTGCTTCTTGTAATAACTTTGAGCCTCGTGTTCTTCAAAAACTTTTTAAATTCAAATCTGAATAAACAAGGCAGTCACAAAGTCGAGTTTCCCGAATCCGAACAAACTGTATCAATCTCTGAGATAAACAGTAAGGAAGCAAGTGGAGTTCGAACGAATGTTAAGTTAGCTACCAACGATTCGGCTTGGCAAAAGCTAGATGCACCAAATAAAAACATTGGAGTCATTGAGAAAAAAGTTGAAAATTTCAATGATGAGATTCCCATCAAAAAGGATTCACATCCAGCAGCAAAACAGTTACAAAGGCGCAGCACTACAGCTTATCTCCTGATCAAATCGCGACCTCCACTGGCCGAAATTTTAGTGGACGGAAACTTCAGAGGCAAATCACCTCTTCACCAGGCTATAGAAGTATCCGCAGGAACCCATCAACTGGAACTAAAAAAACAGGGACTGAAAGACTATCGGCAGGCTATTACAATAGGTGCTTCTGACACTCTCCACCTGGCGATTGATCTGGTAGACTCTACAAGTCAATAGACTCACGATTTTGGTATATTGTGATTTCAATGCCCTTGCAAGAAATTGTGGATCTCTGAAAACCAATGCCAGCATCGACAATATTTAGATTCATACATATTCTTCTGTTTTTAGTATCCCTTAATGTTTTTAACGCTTACAGCCAATCCTCTGTTTCTTTAGAAAAGGCACAAAAATATTTTGAATGGGGAGAGTATGATTCGCTTTCTCGGATATGTCCGAGCCTTTTAGCATCCCTGCTTTCTGATTATCAGGCTTCCAAACTAAGCCAGGCACAAGCATTAGGTTACTGTGGTGTTCTTGCTTTTGAGATGGGGGATAGTGTAACGGCCCACAAGCGATTTGAATCAGCCCTGATGCGCGATAGCAGCTTTAAACTGGATAGCCGATTCGTAAACTCTGCAGCACTTGGCCTGTTCGAGGCAGGTCGATCAAAAATGGCAATCTTGGCCCCATCAACTGCTGCCCAAAACAGTCTCATTACTTCGAATCTCTCTAACGATTCCAGTGAGCTACAATCACCCGAATTAAACACTAATGCCAGTACTGTATCAGAAGAAAATTCTTTTTCTCAAGAAAAACATATGAACACGCCCTCCAAACAAAAGCAAAACTTAATTCTGGCGGGTAGCTTCACTTTGCTGAGTGCAGGTCTGCTTTGGTTAGCCTGGGATGCCCAGCAAAATCACGCGAACCTATACTCCGAATGGAAATATCTTGCTCGCTATGGAGACTCCTTGGAGGTTTTTAACGCCAAAGGGGAGCAAGTTCACGAAGCAAATCAAAAAAGAATCCGTTGGTCAGGCGCTTCAGCTGCGGGAGGACTTATTTCAGCTTATCTTTGGTGGCGATTTGCAAGAATTGGAGCTAAGCCCAGCACCGTACAAGTTGGGCTAGGAATTTCGCCGCTTGCCAGTGTGTATATAAGAAAGTCGTTCTGAGTAAGGAAGTCCTTCTGAATTTGAAGCTGACAAAAATCGAGGCAAGTAACCAGAAGTCTAGAAACTTGCTTCAGTTTCTTTTGACACTTCTTGGCTTTGCAGGCTTGATAATGCTTAGCTCCTGTTTACAAGACCCTCCCATAAAATTTGATCCTCAATATCGCTTCGACACTGTCTTGGTAAATACTGAAGTCTCAATACCAATGGATGACTCTAGTGAATTTGTAAGCGGGAGAAGTGATACCAACTTCAAGGAAATCCAAAAAGTTACAGAAGCCGGAATGGATTTTCAAGACAGTCTCTTTGAACTGGATAGCCTGGAAATTTGGAATCGCATTCAGCGTATCTCTATTATT
>JBBQAD010000140.1:0-8326 GCA_038315885.1 Fibrobacteria bacterium
GGCTGCATGCGATTTAAAATGTTTGATTCATTAAATACCAATCCCGAGATACAATTTGACATCACTTCGAGGCAGATGTTAACGGTTTCAGTCGAATCAAAAATGGGTTCCTTATCTTCTTGCAGATCACGACTGTAACACATGGGTGTCCCCTTAATTAGGGTAAACAAACGGGAATAGTTTCCCAAGAGACGGGCAGACTTACCTCGAATTAATTCCATGGAATCGGGATTTCGTTTTTGGGGCATCATGGAGGAGCCTGAGGTGAATTCATCCCCTAGCCGGATAAAGCCATACTCGGCACTGTTCCATATCACAAAATCTTCAGCGTATCGCGAAAGTAGAGAACCAATACAGCACAGTGCATTGAGATACTCCAGGGCAAAATCCCGTTGGGCGGTTGCATCGATGGAGTTTTTGCTGATGCTGCTGAATCCCAACAACTTTGCGACCTGTTTACGTGGATAAGGAAAGGCGGAGCCAGCCAAGGCGCCAGAGCCCAGGGGCATTTCGTCGCTGCGCTGTGATACAGCTTGAAGGCGGGAAATATCTCTTTCCAGAGCCCAAAAGAAGGAGAGTAAATAGTGAGCCGCTAGAATCGGTTGCGCCTGCTGAACGTGGGTATAGCCGGGAAGGATTGTCTCTCTGTATTCTTTGGCTTTTGTTAACAAGGATAACTGAAGCCCGCGAATGTTATCAATCAGTATTTTGCACTTGTCGCGAACATAAAGCCGTGTGTCAGTGGCCACTTGGTCATTGCGGCTGCGGCCCGTGTGCAGTTTCTTGCCTAAGTTGCCGATGCGTTCGGTGAGCACCCGCTCGATGCCCATATGGATATCTTCATCACTATCCAGAAATAAGGGCTTGTGGGTGTTCAGGTCGGCTAAAATCCCCTCCAATCCACTGCGCATTTTTTTTAGTTCAGCTGCATTTAACACACCCGCAATATGGAGGCCTTCTGCGTGGGCCAAGCTACCCGCGATATCTTGCTGATACAATTTTTTGTCGAAGTGTAAACTAAAGGAAAGCCTTTCCATAGATTCAGCCATGGACTTGCTAAAGCGTCCCTGCCACATCTTAGCTTGGGGCTTCTGTTTTTTCTTTTGCATGCCTGCTTCCTAATCCCTACGGTAATTTTTACCGTAATTCTTACACTATTCTTTTCCCAAATCCTTTCTCAAATTAAGCGATCCATCTCGCTTATCCTATCGCCACCACCCGTAACTGTATCTGCTTGCGATTCCGAAAGGTGTTCCATTCAGGATAAAAGGCGATTTTCATGGGACCCCCCAGTTTGAGGAGAAAGTCCTGTAAATGTCCTAAATTGAAGGCTATCGCATCTAAGATGTAGCCTTCTTGTTCAACTGCGAATTTCAAATGTTTCATACCTACTAAGCGAGGTTCACCATATCCATTTACCTCGGCATAAAATAGCGGTAATTCGTTTTCTTGACCGAAGGGTTCAAAACGCTTTAGCCACAGCATGCCTGCCGCATCAATTTCTTTTAAGTGCACTTCTAGTTGTGGGTGAAAGGTTTTTTCAGTTTCTAACGATTGTAACAGAGAGTCATCGATGTTTGCCAGTTTGTCTTGTAACTCAGAGATGCGTTCTTCTCGGATGCTGAAACCACAGGCTTGACTATGCCCTCCCCATTTTTCGAACAAGTGTTCCACTTTTTGCAGCGCCGCGTGTAGGCTAAAGCCTTCGACGCTGCGTCCGCTGCCCTTTGCCATGCCTTCTGAATCGATGGCCATCACCAGTGACGGTTTATTAAAGCGCTCTACCAATCTCGCAGCCACAATTCCGATGACTCCTTCATGCCATAGGGGCGAAGCCACCACCAAACAGGCCGCCTCTTGAAATTCAGGCTTGTCTTCAACCTGGCTAATTGCTTCCTCGGTCATGCGTTGATCGAGGCTGCGTCTTTTCTGGTTTTGATCCCACATAGCTTGCGACAATGTTTTGGCAGAAGTGATATCATCACACTGTAACAACTGCAACGCTATTTCAGGGTTTCCCATTCTGCCCACGGCATTGATCATGGGCGTCATTTTAAATAAGATATCACTGGAACTGAGCTCTTTTTTGTTTAAACCTGCCTGTTCAATCAAGGCATTCATTCCGGCGTGGCCACTTGAGGCTAAAACTCTCAGTCCGTCTTTAACCATAGCGCGATTTTCACCTTGCAATGGCATTGAATCGGCCAAGGTTCCCAGGGCAACTAGGGGCAAATATTCCTCAGCGCCCTTAGACAGAATTTTTTGAAAGAGGCAATCGAGAAGTTTATATGCGACACCGACACCCGATAGCCCTTTATTGGGATAGTTACACTTAGGCTGATTGGGATTGATTAAGAAGTCTGCCGCCGGCATCGGATCGGGAGCACGATGATGATCGGTAATTATGACGCCTATTCCTAATGATTTTGCGTAGGCGACCTCTGCAACCGCACTGACTCCCGTATCGACTGATACTATCCATTTCCCTCCTTGGGCATGAATTCTGTCGACGGTGCCTGTGGAAATTCCGTAGCCATCGGTAAAGCGATTGGGTAGCAAGCCTTCGACGTAAAATCCGCATGCTTTAAATCCCATAAGAAGTAGGGCTGTACCAGTCACCCCGTCTACATCGTAATCTCCGTGGATAAAAACTTTTTCCTTTTTTTCTTTAATCTTTAATAAGGCTTCGACAGCCTCGGCTAGGTTTTTCAGCTCACTGGCACTATGACAATGGTCTTGAATGGGTGAGAGAAAATAACTGCGCGCTGATTCTGGATCACTGATGTTTCTCTGTAACAATAATTCAGCTACAAAATTGGTACAATTAATTTGTGCACATAGTGCTTTGCGTTTCTCTGAGTCGCTGGCGGTGGGACTAACAATTTTGTTTTTGGTGGCAGAAAGGCTGGCGATCAAGTTAAGACCTCTTGTCTAGCTTCCAACTTGCCTTGCAGTTCGAGATAATAGCCGAAAATAGTGTTAACTGGTTTGGCATACGCAAGAATGGCATCCAAGCAATCTTGCAACCATCCAACATAGATTCCTAAATCGGGCAATTTAAGCAATTTATCAATAACCTGTTTCAATTCAGGACTCAAGTCTTCCTGATCTTTAGATTGTTTTGCATGCTGTGCACATTGACAAATATTTAAGACGAGTCTCAGCATTAGCGAGGAGGAATCCATCGTTTCAAATGCATCACTTTTTTGCAACCAATGATCAAATTCTTCCCAAGAACCTGAAAGGGAGAGCGAAACAAGTTCAAACGCTTCGTGTAACAATGTATCAGACGCATCACGGCAGAACTCCAGCAGTACTCCCGGTGAACCAGAACTGATGGCAACAAATTCGGGTCGATAGGGAATAGCAGAAGTGAATAATTTTTTGGATTCCAGAAGCTCTTTCGAGCTGAGGGGACGCAAAGCAATTTTAACGCAGCGCGATAAAATAGTGGGCAATAAAGACGATTTGTCTTCGCATGCGAGTAGGAAATAGGTGTTAAGGGGAGGTTCTTCGAGTAGCTTGAGCAGAGCATTTCCGGCACCATTTCCCATTTTTTCAGGAAAGAAAATTGTTACGAAGCGCACTTGCTGACTTTCAGCAAAACTCATGCGGTGACGGAGTTCACGAATTTGATCGACGGAGATTTGCTCTTTGTCGCCTGGATGGTAGCTGTAGGGCGATTCGCGGAGAGCTTTCAGGTACTTGGCTCCCTGTTCTTGCCGGGTATCGGCTTTTTTCTGAACAGTCGAATCGAAAGCAAATATATGGATTAAGTTTGGGTTGTTAAGTCTGGCTTTACAGTTTGCACAGTGCCCACAAGGTCGCAGCTTCGGGTCAGTGCACGTGATGCAATCGGCGAGATCGAGGGCTAAGGCACATTGTCCCAAGCCGGGGGGTCCATAGAGAAGCAGGGCGTGCGGAATTTTCCCGGAAAAAAGTGCCTGGCTTAAAGAATCTTTGGCTGCTGTCTGACCCAGGGTTCTGTTAAAATCAAAAGTCATGGAAAGCAAAAAGTATCAACATTTCTGAGCGTGAAGAAAAACTTAGGTTTTGGTGATGTCTGATACTCCCGAAATCCCAAAATCCGGTTCTAATCAAGAACCAAACTCAAATAGCAACCAGCATAGCACCCAAAATAGCGGAATGAATCCTCCGTTAGAGCCAAGTTATGAAGAATTAAAAGAACAAAATGAAAAAATGAAGCGTCAGTTGATGACCCTTCTTAATAAATACGCCAAGTTGGGGGTAGAGGACCTGGCCCAGGCCAGTCACGGTGCCCATCAAAAGCGTTTGACTGATTTTATGCAGCGTATTACTCGGCGGCTTGATGATGCCGACTTGCTCGATGTGATTGTAGAAGAATTTTTACTGGAGTTAGGAGCCGAGCGAGTCAGTTACGTGCTTCCCGACAGCGGAATTAGCCGGGCCTTAGTGGTTGCTCATGAAGCGGTTGAAAAAAATTTGAAGCGTTTGCCGCTGCCCTATTTACTGAATTCGAACAACGACGACCCCTTTAGTGCACTGATAAACCAGTCTTTAGATAGCGGTGGCTTAGTGCATAGCGACTGGCAAGCAGCGGTGAAGGTCATTCCAGCCGATGAATTTGAAGATGAACTCACCAGCGAATTTCACGCAGCCTTAGAAGAAGAGTTTCAACTCGCTAAAGAAGTCGAATGCCGCAGGGCGATAGCCTGTCCCATGGAAACCACCGGCGGACTTTCCATCATTTGTGTACAACGTGAAACATCGGATAAGCCCTGGACTAATCAACAACTGGAACTCTTCAAGGATATGTGCCGCTATGCGGGGACATTATTGGAGCAGACCCAATTAACCGAGCAGATCAGAGAATTAAAGGATCAGTTAAGCTCGCTGGTTGAATCGATGCCCTCGGCCATTATCGGAATGGATTTGTTGGGCACTGTAACCATGTGGAACGGCCAGGCCGAAGGTTTCTTTGCTTACACTGTAGATGAAGCCTTGGGTCAAGTGTTCTGGAAATTGGTTCCCGAGTATGCCTTCTTGCAGCATGCATTTAAAGACATACTCCAGGTCGAACCGGGTGGAGCCCTGGATTTTGAACACAAGCCGTTTAAGCGTAAAGATGGGGCTTTGGTGTATCACCGAGCTAGTTTGTTTACCATGTTCAGCAATAACCGGGGCGAAGTGGCCCTACGGGTTGATGATGTCAGCAAAACCATCGAGTTGAGCCACCAATTGTTACACTCTCAGAGAATGGAAACAGTCGGTACTCTGGCCGGAGGCTTAGCCCATGATTTTAATAATGTCTTGGGGGGAATCGTAGGCACTGTATCTCTCATGCGCCAGCGCCTGATGAATAAAGATATGAACTTCGAAGAATATATCGAAGATGTCGAAGTTATCGAACATTCAACCTCACGCGCTTCGGATATGGTAAAGCGTTTACTAGCCCTCTCGCGCAAGACACCCATACACGCAGAACCCATTAACCTGAATGCCAGTGTAACCAATGTGGTGCGCTTAAGCCGAGCTTCCTTTAACAGCCGAATTCAGGTTCGCAGCCACCTTATCTCCCAACCCTTATGGATTATGGGCGATAAAACTCAACTGGAACAGGCAATTTTAAACCTATGTATAAACGCCCGCGATGCAATGAAGGCTGGCGGAAGCCTTTATCTCAGTACAGAAGTGATCCAGGTCGATGATGATTTTAGGCGCCGTCACCAGGGTTGTCGAGTTGATAGTCTGGGAAAACTCATTTTGCGCGATACTGGAGAGGGTATTCCCTTGGAGTATCTCGATAAAATTTTCGACCCTTTTTTCACTACCAAGTCGGAGCAGGGAACTGGCCTTGGTCTAACCATTGTCGATAATGTGGTTAAACAGCATCAAGGCTACCTGGAAGTGGATTCTGACCCTAGCCGAGGCACGACCTTTACCCTGTATTTTCAGTTAACCGATCAAATGCCCGATGTACACATCATCGCACCGGCAGCAGCCCCCCGCGGCGAGGGACAAATTTTGGTCGTTGATGATGATGAAGTATCCCGAAAAACCGCCGGAAGAATACTGGAAGAATTGGGATATACAGTTGTAACCGCCCACAATGGTGCCACAGCCATAAGACTTTTTGAAAGCGGAATTCACTTTGATTTAGTCGTAATGGATGTAGACATGCCAGTGATGAACGGTTTGGATGCCGTTCGTATTCTGCGCAACAATCGCAACAAAGTTCGTGTGTTATTCTGCACTGGCCGCCAGCATCAGTATGAAATGAATGATGCCCTACTCGTACCGCTAACCTGGATTATCAATAAACCCTTTGATCTGCCTGCCTTGGCCGCACATGTCAAGAATTGCATTGAAACAGATATTGATACAGGCTCGGGGAAGTGAAACTAAGCTTCATCACCACTGAGGTGATGAAGTGGGGCGTTTGCTGACCTAGGCCGCAGATTCCAAGCTGGGAATATAGGGTGGGACTAAAGCTTCAATATTTTCTGGTTCTGAACACAGTGTTAACAAATCCCAAGACTCTAACCATTGTTCCAGCCTTCGGCTTACCCCTTCAAACTGCAACTTGAGCCCCTGCTCGGAGGTCCAGCGAAACAGGTCGATCATAAATTGATGCAGAAGTTCGTTACACTTACTGATTAGACTGAAATCGACCACGATTCGATTCAAGGCTTTGCCTTTTAGTTTGATTATCATTTCATGCCAAGAGATGAGTGTTTGGGCATTGGCTTCGCCCATCAAAAAAAGTCGGGCTTTACCTTCGAAGATTTCTGGTTCTAGTGGAGACATCCTTGTTCCCTCGCTTTCATTTGGTATATCGACCACCAAGGTGACAGACTTAAGGGTTTTCCCCTAGTCAATTTTTGCCTACTCCCATCTTGACTAGCTCTTACCCGCAGACAGTTGACATGATGGAATTCTTTAAAAGCCCGGCTTCTTCAGCTAAAGGGCTTTTTATAGTAGTTCGGGGCCTCAGTTAGTAGTTTTACTAATAATTTCCGTAGCATTTTTGCTTAAGTAGGCTAAGAACTTGCCAAATCAGGCCAAAAATAGCGGATAGTGGACTATAAGGATTATAAAAAATGGCACTTTCAGACAAGGAAAAGGATCTCGTTTCTCAAGCATTGCAGTTTTATGTGCAGTATGCTGGAGCTCAGCTCCCACCTCAAGCAGTACAGCAACTCATGACAGTTGCCCAGGGTATTATCGGTAAGCTTGACGATATTGGAGAATCCGAAGGCAGCCCAAGACAAGCACCATTGGGAATATCCGAAGAATGGTTCGAGAATGTATGTATCACCTGTAAAAAGCTGCTGCCGGGTGGGCGTTGCGAAGAAAAAATTACCGTCAAGTTTCCCGGCAAATGCGACCCTATCATCAAATATGAGCGGAACAAACCTCTTTCCGCCGAAACGACAGCAGTAACTTGAGTCTCCCCAGCAAGAGTGAAGTCTCAGCCCACTTCAATCAATTAGGTGATCGAGCCCAAAGTTCAAAACAATTACGCGCGCATTTCCGAATTGAAAAAAAAGAAAAAAGAGATTTCAAACATTTAGTTCGCTCTTTGGTAGACGAAGGCAGCTTGGCAAAAATACCGGGACGCCAATATGTACTCAGTCAGCATGCTGACAAGTTGACCAAGAGATACGAAGCCAGCCAGGCCAGTTTAGCCCAGAAAACCCAAGAGTCTCGAACAGTAGCCTCTTCTCGAAGAAGAAAAAACAGAAAAGCTGAATCGAATGATTCACTTCAACCCGGAACTACGCCCAGAGAAAGGCCAAAATTTCAGGCTGGACAAGAAGTATTTAAGGAGTCAAGCGACCAATCTAGGAGAAGTGAAACACCAATTAGTCTTACGGACTTGAGCAGGGATGGAAGTCGCGAGCAAGCTCAGGAAGCTAGTAGAAAAAAGTTCAATCGAAGCGATGTAAGAGAAGAAGGCGATAGAAACGTTTCTAGAGAAAATCGCGACACCAACAATAAAAGATATCCTCGAGATACATCCACTTCAGGGTATGAAGGCGCACGTCGAGAACGCAATTTTAGAGTAAACCAAAACAATAGAAACAATCGCAATTATAGGGACTCCCGAGATTCGGGATTGCTGCGTGCTAAAGTCGTGCTAGAGAATGATTTACTGTGGTTAGAGATACAGAAGATCGAAATTCAGCAAGCTACCCTAGGTGAGAACTATAAACTAGAACAGCAAAAACAATTAGAACCACAAAAGACAATAGAGCGGTATTTTCTTCCCGAAGAAGATAGGGCCGGGGCTGTACCCGGCGATTTGGTTTACATTCGACCGCTCAGCGGTGTACAGTATCAA